>JAYUXG010000245.1:0-10742 GCA_043753125.1 Saprospirales bacterium
GCCATGACCACGGTTTTGCCGGTGCCAGTGGCCATTTTCAGACATATTCTGGGCAATGCGTCGTCCGCTTTGCCCAGTTCTTCTTTCAACTTGTTCAGGATGTTATTACCCGCGTTACTTTTGGAAGCGACTTCATTGAGCCAAATAGCGGTTTCAATCGCTTCCCGTTGCGCGAAAAAGAGGCTGCGGGTAGCGTGGCGTTCCGGGTTGAGAAACCAATAGCGGAGTAGATCGCGGGTGGCACCAGTGGTGTCCGGATACTCTGCTTTACGCCAACGGCCTACTTCCTGCCGGAGTAAATTGATCAGTTGAGTACCGTATTCGCCGGCAAATTCATTGACTTCCAACAAACTACCCTGTTTTTGCCGCTGGACAGGCATGGATTGTCCACCAATATTCGGATCGAACACCCGGCGATCTTTGCGGATATCCTCATAATTGAGATTACCCTGTAGGTCGGTGGCGTAGTGCCATCGCGGTTCCTGATAAGGCGAGTTGAGGATTGGATTGGATTCGTTCATGCTTTCTGGAGCAAAGCAACAGGCATAGATATGCTTTTTGTAGGACCGTTACTTTGCATAGCAGCAACAATGATAATGCCTCTTTTGCGACAGCCGCATATAGTGTTGCTAATTTTCTATTTTTTGAATAGAAATATTGGTAATCGTAAGGTGGTGTCGTATGATAAAGCATCAATGCCCTATAAATCTGCCCACCGACATCAGCGTGCAGACCCGGCTCTGGCGTTTTGAAAAGACCGAAAAAGCATGGAAACCAGTCGGTCAGCTCTGTACCACACTCACTCACATCTCCAGCTGCCCACTTGCCAAATTAAAATAACCATAGTATATCGGTAATCCGGTCCGATCACGGAGATTCTCCAGGTAGCGTAGCGCGGACTCTTCAGGTCGGTGATGAGACACAATCACCAGTTGGCTGGCCTGGCAACCCGTCGGGAAAAAAGCATATTCCATTAGCTGGCCAATAGCTGTCCGGATACAAATCATCAACGAATTGAAGGTTTTGATTTCATAAAAAGTATATTCATTCGGTCCGGTCCGGACTACCAGATCAATGCGGGATCCGCCCGCGCCGGTAGGCTGCTCACTGGCGACCCGTTCCGCTCCATGCTGGACCTTTAACCATTGATAAAGCCCTTCCTGAATTTTGCCGTGCCAATGAGGATGCTCTACTTCCCGGTGTGCAAATCTGCGCACAATGGTCTCTGGCATATCAGTGGGCGGTGCGGAAGCCCGGAATTTAAAGCCAACGGTGCTTTCGGACCTACGGCCTGAAGTTTTTAAAAAAGCGTAGTGGCCGTTGCGCATTTCCGTCTCCTCCTGCCGGGAAAAAGGAATCAGTTCTTTGTACACGTACGCATCCTCCGGCAAAAACCGGACGTTAAATAAAGTGCCTGCTGCTTTCGGCTGTACCAAAAGGCCCGGATCAAGGCCGAGGCCTGTCAACTGTTCGCCCATCGCGTCGAGCCAGCCTTTCCCCCCGTACACCCGTTCCACGGCTGCCGATTTTGCCCGATCAATGGCTTCTACCGAAGTCAGTTCGCCAATCCAGTAGTGCTGTTCATCGAGACTGTTCTGCGTGTATAGCCGGACATCGTATTTTTTTCCGATATAGACTGGCCGCTCTTGGGTAGCCGGTGGTAAGAACCCATAGTGGTAGCCATCGTCCGGTAACTTGTCGAGGTCCAGCAGCCACTCTTCCAAACCGAAAACCGATCGGCCTTCCAGGGAAGTTTGAGCGTCGCTTTTTCCGGAAGGTCCCGAGGGCATGACCCAGCCATTGGTATTCCAGCAAAGCCGCGCCAACCGGCTCTCCTTGTATTCCGTGTCCGTTTCGTGTACCAGTAATACGTTGGCCAGTTTGTCGGTAAAACTTTTGGGGCTGACCCCCAATGTTTTTTTTAAGTCGTATTCGTGCAACAGGGCTTGGAAAACAGGTACGTCCCGTTCCAGAAAGAGGTTCATGGCTTCCAGCACGTCTTCTCCATAGGATAATACGAAACGATTGGGTGTTTCCGCCTGCATGCCATAGGGTGCCAGCCGTTCCAGCAGCTCCCGGTAAAAGGCCACTACTTTCATTCTGCGTTCCCGCTTGAACAGGACGATGAAAGCCGCGTGGGGATAATCGGGCCTGGAAAAATCAACCGTAAAACCTACCCGTTTGGTGGAGTGATCGTCGCTTTTCGCGTAGGCGAGGGCAACGTGCAGGTAACTGGTACCCGGCAACCAGTGTCCAGCTTCCAGGAGATCTCGCTTTTTATTAGTCCGCGTCAGAAAGTAAAAGTCCGGATGGGTTTCCCGGTAGGCCAGTAACTGCTGTAGTACCCACTCGCTGTATTCGATTGCGCGCTCCTCCTCCGGCGGCATAGCGGCTGGTTTGAAGACGATGGTGAATCCCCGTTTGGTCAGAAAGTCATTGATTTCCTTTACCCCGGCCACCAGCCCGGTAGCCGGGCTGGTGGTCAGCCGGTAAGCGATCCGGACGACCCGTTTCGGCGGATAAGGACGACCGTTGTAGAAAAGGTCGTACCGCCTGGACTGCTGCCTGGCCGGCACCCCTTCCCGATCGATCTCCGCGATCGCTTGTAATAAGTGTTCTTTTTGAATAGTGTCCGGTATCATGAGCGGTTGAATAAATAACGTTGCAACCAGTAACTGCCATTTCCATACGCTACCTCCGCATTCCGGCTACTCCTTAAAACCCAGGGCTACAGCGGCTGTCTTTCCCTACTTTTGCCCACATGCAACAAAGTCGTCTCCTTCTCCTACTGACCCTGTCTATACTCCTAAGCAGCCTGACCCTGCCTTCCGGCGGCGTGTTCAGCGACTGCCGCCAGCTCGTGGTAGTCGTCGCTCCGACCGACACGAGCGTGACGGCCAAGTTATGGCGTTTTGAAAAAACAGGAAAGATTTGGAAACAAATTGGTCAGCCCCATGCCGTCAACCTCGGTAAGAAAGGCCTGGCTTGGGGTAAGGGCCTGCATAGTCCTAAACCCGGTCTGCAAAAACAGGAAGGCGACCAGAAATCCCCCGCCGGGCTGTTTCGCTTTGGCGCGGCGTTTGGCTATGCGCCAAAGGGAACGCTACACTTAAGAATTGACTATCAGCCGATTACGGTGGAGGAAATCTGCGTGGAAGACAGCGAATCGAAACATTACAACAAGATCGTAAACGTAGCGTGGGTCGCAAACGACTGGAACAGCGGCGAATCCATGCTGCGCAAGGACACGCAGTACAAATGGGGCATTTTTGTCAATCATAATATGCCACCGGTGGCCGAGGGCGGTTCCTGTATTTTTTTCCACTTGTGGCGTGCGCCGGGTGTAGGCACACTGGGCTGCACGGCGATGGCGGAGAACAATTTGCTGGCATTGATGCAGTGGCTGGACCCAGTCAAAAAGCCAGTGCTGGTGCAAATGACCGGGGAGCATTACCGAGCGTACCAGCAAAAGTTTTTGTTGCCGACGTTGGAATAACTGCTTAGCCTTGGGGCAAGCACCCCGCTGCGGCCACCCAAGCAGTTACCTTTTCTCAAACACCATCGTCAACAACCGGGGTAACCCCCGACGGTCCTCCTCCTCGAACCATTCGTGCAGGGCTACGCAGTCGAACTGGTTGTTCCTGGCTGCTGCAAAAAAGTCCGAGGCGTGGTGTACGAAACATTCCAGTTCAAACAGGCCCGTGCTGGTATCGAACCGGGCCTTGCTGCCCTGGTATTGCTTGAACGGATGCAGTTAGCCCAGGTAAAGCAGGCCGCCCTTTTTAAGCACCTGCTGGGCTTGTTGAAAGACGAAGCTCAGGTCTTCAATATGTTCCAGCACCAGGCTACAGGTGATCAGGTCGAATTGCGCCTCGCCGAAGGGCCAGGCTTCCCGTACGTCCAGTTGCCGAAATTCGACGTGGGCAGCCTGAATTTTGGCCTTGGCTTTCTGTAGCATATCTTCCGAAAAGTCGGCCCCGATCAGGTGTTTAGATTGGTGTAGCAGCCAGGCGGTGTTCTTGCCGGTGCCGCAGCCGATTTCCAGCACCTCAGCAAATTCCCGGTCGGCTAAAGTTGTTTGCAGGGCAATGTCTTCCAAATCACACGTTTTGTTTCCAACGGTGTCGTAGGTGTCTGCCCATTGGTTATAGGCTTGTTGATTGTTCATGGGTCCATCGCTGTTTTATATTTCAAGAAATCACCATCAATAATCAGCAACTTTACCCCCTCGCTGGTCATGGAACGGTGCGAACTTAGGTCGTCGGATACCACGTAGGACATTCCTTTGGTGAGTTCCACCCGGCTTTGGTCGGCCAATTCACTGATGAACGACCCCTCCAAGCAATACACAACATGGCCTTTTTGGCACCAATGGTCGGCCAGATAACCCGCCGAATATTCTACGATGCGCAAGCGAAGTCCCTCGAACTGTATGACCTGCCAATAAGCAACCCCCTCTGCGCCTGGGTACGCTACCTTGGGGACCTCCGCCCAATCGATGCTTTGGAAAAGGATATACTGATTGCTGGCCATTTTCAATGCCGTTTTGAGTGGTGTTGCAGGCGGCAAAAGTAATTTGAATCTGTGTAAATTAAAATCGCAACCATACTATCTTTGGACACCCGGTAGTAAACCTTTAATTTCAAATGAGTAAAAAGCTCAGGAAACGCCGTTCTGTCATTCCGTTGGCTTTGCAGTAAATCTGATCTAGCCATTAAGCACTCATCTACCAGATCTTTAAGCATGAAAAATCTTCTCAAAATGACAATTTCCCAAGGCTATTTCCCAGCAAAGCTACTGGTCACTCCCTTACCCGGCAAGTGCCTCAAGAGTAAGACAACGTCAGGAAAAATGTTCCTGGGCCTACTGTTGCTGATTGTTCTTTTAGGGCTGCCCCTGCATTCCAATGCCCAGTATTCAGAGCTGTTCTCCACGTCCGACAAAGGTTATAACGTCAATTGTCTGAACGACTTTACGGGCGTGAACTGGTCCTTAACTTCCTGGAACCCCGCTGGAACTTGCCAACTTGCTGACCTCCGGGATCCCACTGATTATTTCCACACCACTGCCGCAGGGGTCTTGGAATCCATTGACCTGGACCAGGAAGTGTGCTGGGAAAGCCCGCTCATCAATATCAGTGCGGGGGGCACCGTTTCGCTATCGGTTGGTTTGACTTGGGCAGGCTTTGATGTGGATGCTGCAGCCGGAAACTGTCTGGGTGATTATATCAGAGTCATGTATAGCATCAACGGCGGCGCTTATACGATGGTACCCAACCAGTTTGGCGCGAATGCCTGCGCGACGGTAGCCTATCCGCTCGGCAGCACTCCGCCGACAATGGGTACGGGTACAGTAACGCAAGGCGGCATTTCAGGCACTACCCTGAAAATAAGGGTCTGCGTTTTCACCAACGCCAATGCCGAAATAGTGACCATTGACAACGTCAGTGTACCCCAAGCGGGCGTCACGCTGAATTGTGCGCAGCCGGTGTTGAGCGCTACGGTGAAAAACATCGTTTGCAACGGACCCAATTCAGGTTCCATTGATTTGAGCGTCAGCGGCGGTACGCCCGGCTACACCTACTTGTGGACCGGAGGCGTTGCCACCCAAGATAGAATGGGTCTGGCAACGGGCACTTACACCGTCACCGTGACGGACGGTGCCAGTTGTACGCAAACGACGAGTGCGACGATCATCAACTCGCCCATTGTCCAATCGGCAGTCACCTTTCCTGCTGCTTGCGGTTCGGCAGACGGGGCGATTGACCTGAGCGTCAGCGGCGGCAATCCCGGGTACACTTATACTTGGACGGGCGGCACCACCACGCAGGACATCAGCGGACGGGCGGCGGGTTCTTATACCGTAACGGTGACGGATACTTCCGTGCCAGCTTGTACTTCCACGGCACCGTATTCCGTAGCCGCTGCCGCAAATGGTCCCTACGCAGAGACCTTCAGTGTTCCCAACAGAGGCTATCTGATCAATCAGGTGAACAACTTTTTCGGCATGCGGTGGACGATGTCCCCCTGGACCTTGGACGAACCAGTTATGAGCATCGGCAGAGACAATGGAGACTATTTCCAAACCACCGCCGGCGACAAATTAGAAGGCGTAGACACCGACCAGGAAATCTGCTGGATCAGCCCCGAACTGAACATCTCCGCTTCCGGAACGGTCCAGTTTTCCATTGATCTGGCCTGGCTGGGTTTCGATAACGAGGATTATATTCTGGTGCAATATAGCATCAACGGCGGTGCTTTCACCGCCCTCCCCAATGCGTTTGGCGGTGGGGTTGGCACCGTCCAGTACCCATTCCCCACCGTTGACCTGAATGGCTCCGTCACCGTCACGAAAACAGGGCTTTCCGGCAGCACAATCCAGATAAAGGTTTGCATCCTGACCAATTCACAAGCGGACGTTGTAATCCTCGACAACGTCAGCATTCCGCAGACCGTGTCGCTTTGCCCTCCACCCCTGCCCCTCGAACTGCTTTCCTTTACCGGCCAAGCCACTGGGCGCAGCAATTTGCTGGCTTGGGAAACAGCCAGTGAGAAAAACGTACAGGCCCACATCGTGGAGCACTCTGCGGAGGGTACCAGTTGGAAAGAACTGGGTCGCCGCGCTGGACAGCTGAATTCCCAAGCACCAATCAAGTACACCTTGGAAGACCAGCAACCGCTGGCACAGGCTTACTACCGGCTGCGCTCAGTGGACGTGGATGGCCAGCAATCGATTTCCAGGGTGATCCTGATCGACCGCGAGGCAAAAAAATTCGGCCTTCGGAGCGTTTTCCCAAACCCGGCAACGGAGCAGATCACGGTGCAGTTTGTCGCGATTGTCGAGGAGTCAGTACAGCTGGAGCTGGTAGATATTGCTGGAAAGTTGGTACAGGGGCAGACGGTACAGGCAAAGCCGGGCGAGAATACTGCGCTGCTATCGGTTCGCCATCTACCAGCGGGGGTGTACAATCTGCTGTTGAGCAACGAACGGACGCTGGCTGCACCATTGCGGGTAATGAAGGAATGAGAAAAGTTGGATATCCAAGCGATCAGCAGCCGTATCTCCTCATTGCTTTAGCGAGGTAGTGTTACCCCGCTGAAGGAATACTTAAATGGCGGTATTTACTACGAGTTCATCGCTATTTCTCAGCAACTTTGTAGTCAAAACTTCGCTCATGTTTCTCTTTGACCTCGCCTTATTGTTACCGATTTTCATGACTACTGGCGTTGCTGCTCTTTCCGTCTCGGTAGGCCTGTGGGTCAAGCACTTGCGGGAGACGCGGAAAAAAGCCGATGCCGAACAGACGGCCCGCAGCCTGGGCCTTTCTTTTACAGAGAAAGACCTTTTTGGCTTGGCCCCGCAACTGAAAGCATTTGAGATGTTTCGTCACTCTCGCAGCCGCTGGGGGCGTAAGAGCCAGGTGACCAATGTCTTGCGCGGGAAAGTAGGCGACACCGAAGTGTATCAGTTCGATTATTCATACATTGTCTCTACGGGCAAAAGCACAGTTCGTATTTCGCAGACAGTTTTCTTTGCCGACGACAAACAATGGTCTTTGCCGGATTTTCACCTGCGTCCTGAACAGTGGTGGCATAAGGTGCTGGCCAAATTGGGGGCTTCCAGCGACATCGAGTTTTCAGAAAACCCGGATTTTTCCAAAATCTTTCACCTGACCAGCAATTTGGAAGAACTGGCACGCACGAAGTTCAGCCCCGAATTGCAAAAATTTCTACTCAGCGGCCCGCGCATCCACTTGGAAGGCAGCAATTACTACCTGATAGCCTACCATCTGCGCAAGGTATTCCGGGGTGAGGAAGCCCGCGCTTTTTTTGAGCGTTGCTGCCAATTGACGGCACTGTTGCAAGGCGAAAACAAGCAAGAACTGCTGGATTTGGCGGAGAGAAAGGACTTGGAGCAGGAAGCTCCTGTCGTTCTCCTGCCAGCTCAGGAAAAGGAAATTTGAAGATTCTCCTTCATCAACCACCGAAATTTTACTTAAAGTTTGTCCGCCAAACGAAATAGCGTTACCTTCGCGCCCGCTTTTAAAAAAGCGAGGGGCAACGGCGGCGTCCCTATGTGCAGCCGAACAATGATTTTTACTTAAAGGCCCCACCTTAACCGCTTTCACTACTTATGGTATTTGACGAAGAAAAAGACATCAACAACGAGCAGGAGCAATCCACGGTTGTTATGGAAGATCCCACCCACACGGATGCACCAACCACCTTGGAGGTGCCAGTCATGACCGACTCGCCGGAAGCCTCCATCAAGGTGACGCCGGAACAAGCCGATCCCACGCCGATGGGGGAAACCGATGGAGCAGCTATCGAAAACACGACGGGCGCGGATGATGATGTGCTCACCGAAACCACACCGGACCGCTCGCCGACCATGTCCGCAGAGACGCAGGAAGATGTGGCTGAAGCGGTGGAAATGGCCACCGATGACATCCCCGCTCCTGCTTTGATGCAAGCCGAGGAGTTGGTGGCCGAAGAAGAAGAGGAGGTGCCACCAAGCGACCCGACCATCATTGTTCCCGGTGGCGGTTCGCACGACGATTTCAACTGGAACATGGACAAGCGGGGCGCGATTGCCTACACCGCTACGGAAAAAGCCGATCTGCTTAAGCAGTACGACGTCACGTTGAGCAACGTGGAAGAAAATGCCATCATCCGCGGTCGCGTCAGTGCCATCAGCGGTGGCGACGTGGTGCTGGACATCAACTACAAATCCGACGGCCTTATTCCATTGAGCGAATTCCGCGATACGCCGGGCTTGGCCCCAGGCGATGAAGTGGAGGTGTACGTGGAAAGCCAGGAAGACAATCAGGGCCAATTGGGCCTGTCGCGCCGGAAGGCCAAGATCCTGCGTGCTTGGGAAAGTATTGTGGACTCGTTTAAAAACGGTACCATTATTCGCGGTACGGTGATCAGCAAAACCAAAGGTGGCCTTATTGTGGACTGCAATGGTTTGGAGACCTTTCTGCCGGGTTCGCAAATTGATATCAAGCCAGTTATTGACTACGACCAGTACGTGGGCAAAGTCATGGAGTTCAAGGTAGTCAAGGTCAATGAGCAGATCAAGAATGCCGTGGTTAGCCACAAAGCGTTGATCGAAAGCGATTTGGCCGAACAACGCGAACAAATCCTCGGTAGCCTCGAGAAAGGCCAGGTGCTGGAAGGCATTGTCAAAAACATCACTGACTTCGGGGCGTTCCTGGACCTCGGCGGCGTGGACGGCTTGCTCTACATCACCGATATCAGCTGGGGCCGCATCGGTCACCCCAGCGAAGTGTTGGGTCTGAACCAGCGCATCAACGTGGTGGTACTGGACTTCGACGAAAACAAGAAACGGATCAGCCTTGGCCTCAAGCAGCTCACCCCGCACCCGTGGGAAGTGCTGCCCGCCGAAGTGGCTGAAGGGGCAACGGTGAAGGGTAAAATCGTCAATATCGAAGATTACGGTGCCTTTGTGGAAATCCAGCCCGGCGTAGAAGGCCTGATCCACATCAGCGAAATCACTTGGGGCAACCAGAGCATCAACGCGAAGGAATACTTCAAGATGGGCCAGGAAGTGGATGCCCGTGTCGTCACTATCGACCGGGGCGACCGCAAGATGTCGCTCTCCATCAAGCAGCTCAGTGCCGACCCATGGAGCGAAATCCAGGAACATTTCCCCATCGGCACCCGCTACGTTGGCACGGTGAAAAACCTCACCAACTACGGTATTTTCGTGGAACTCTCCGAAGGCGTGGGTGGCATGGTCCACATCAGCGACCTGAGCTGGACGAAGCGCTACGCCCACCCCAGCGAGTTCACGAAAGTGGGCAGCCCGCTGGAAGTCGTGGTGCTTGATATAGACAAGGACAAGCGCCAGATCAGTCTGGGCCACAAACAGACGCAAGACAACCCTTGGGACAATTTCGAGTCGCTGTTCCCCGTCGGTTCCTACCACGAGGCCACGGTGCTCAAGCGCGACGATAAGGGTGCTACCTTCCAACTGCCGCATAATCTGGAGGCTTTTGCCCCGGCCAAGCACATCAAGAAGGAAGATGGTCAGCAACTGAACGTGGGTGATACGGTGACCGTGAAGGTGATCGAATTCAACCGCGACGACCGCCGCATTCTGGTGTCGCACACCCGCTACCTGGAAGATTTGAAGTACAAGGCCGAATCGGCCATGCGTACCGAAAAGGCCAAGGAAGAGGGCGAAAACCAAGCCGCCGTCACCGAAGTACAGAAGAAAGTGGAAAAAGAGACGCTGGGCGACCTCTCGGTGCTGGCCCAATTGCGCGAGCAATTTGGCAGCGAGAAAGACCAGGATTAATCCACGTACGGTCTGCCAACCAAGAGTTGGCTTTAGCCTCATAAAACGCCCTCGTCGTGCCAACGGCGGGGGCGTTTCTTTGGCCCAGAGCCTGCTGGACCGCCGGTTATTGCGCTTGAAATGGCATAACCCAGCCGGTTAGGTCCGGCCTACGCGGATCGTATTCGTACGCAGGTGGCCGTTATACACGCATTTGGTGACCAAGTATTTTATTTGTTACCCAAAGGGTTTGCGAAGCTAGGTCTTTACCAATTTTTTATTCAGAGTTACGTTTTTGCCTTTGATCGAAAGAATATAGGTGCCCGCCGGATAGCCCGAAAGATCAAAGATCATCGTACTCTCTTCGATTTTTCGATGCGCGATGATTCTTCCAGTAATATCCAACACTTCCAAATCGGTAAAAACAGCCCGATCCA
>JAYUXG010000246.1:0-4455 GCA_043753125.1 Saprospirales bacterium
TCCCCGTTAATCAGATCACCGTTGGTCTGCAACATAATCTGGGTATGTCCTTGGTAGCGTTCGTGCAGCCGATCGAGAATGGCATAAAGCAGATTCTTATCGGCCAACGGTTCACCGCCCGAAAGAATTAGTCGGTCGATGGTATCCGGCAGATTGCCGATGATCTGCATACAGTCTGTCTCGCTGATTCGTGCGCCCTGCGGCCCGCTTAAGTTGTAGCAATGGTCGCATTTATCGTTGCAGAGCTGGGTAAAGACCCAATAAAGAGATTCGCAATGGTTGAAACTCATTTTTAAGATGATAAATGATAAATGATGAATGATGAGTTCCGAAGAGTACGCCCGCTATTTTTATGATAAATGACTAACGATGACTTATAAGAAGAGCACCCGCATTCATCATTTAACCATTCATAATTCATCATTAATTAAACCTTTTTCCAAAAGTCGATCTCCGCCCGCATCCCCGTCCTTTCGTCATTGGAAAATTCTTGCAAGTCGTTGAAAATATGCAGGTTGCCGCTGTCCATATAGCCCAATTGATCGCCCATTAGTACTGCTTCTTTCAAGTCGTGGGTCACGAAGACGGATGTAATGCCTTGCTCAGCGGCAATACGCTTGTAAAAAACCTGCATGGCACCCCGCGTCTCCACATCCAAGGCACCAAACGGCTCGTCCAGCAGCAGCAGTTTGGGCTGCACGATGAGTGCCCGGCCAAATGCCACTCGTTGCTTCTGCCCCCCCGACAATTCGGTGGGCATTTTGCGGGTGTGTTCTGTCAGGCCCAAATCTACGAGCATGGCCTCGACCCGGTTTTTGACATCTGTATTTGGCTGCTTGCGTAGCCGTAGCCCAAACGCAACATTCTCGAATACGTTCAAATGCGGGAACAGCAGGGCCTCTTGGTAGAGGTAAACGATACCCCGCTGTTGGGGTGGCTGCGTGCTAATATTTTGTTGCTGTAAAATGACTTGCCCCAGTTCGCTCTCTGCTGGGGAGGGTTCCAAGAGGCCCGCAATAATTTTCAGTAGTGTCGTCTTCCCGCAACCGGAACGACCGAGGATAGCCAGCGTCTGACGCTCTGCCAAGCCGAACGAAATGCCATTCAGCACGGGCGTATGGCCGAAGGATTTTTTAAGGTTGTTTATTTCTAAAAAATTCATGGTCAAATCAGTGTATACTGCTATCGTGTTTTGGATTATGAACGAAAAACAAACCGCTGGTTCAGCCATAACAACACCAGCGGCGGCAGACAAACCAAACAGCTGGCCAAGGCCGCCACGTACTGGTTGGCTTCGCCAATGTACTGATATACTGCAATAGTCAATGTACGCACCTGCCCCAGCCCGATGACCGACGTGAGGCCATACTCGAACCAGGAAATTAAAAACGTCTGGAAAAAACAAACCAGCAAGGCAGCGCGTGATACTGGGATTAGTACCCGCCAGAACACTGTCCTTGCCGAACCGCCAAGCGTATAGGTCAGCTCCTCCATCGCCTGCAAAGCATGGTCGAAATGGCTGAAAAACAACAGGATAGCAAAGGGATAGGTCAGAATGAACTGAGCCAGCAAAACGCCCAGAAACGTTCCCGACAAGTCGGACACGTTGAAAAAAAACTTCAAGCAGTGGGCATAGATGACCGGCGAAAAAGCATACGGCAAGTAAGCCAAACGTAGCCAAAGCCCATGCTTTTGGCCTGCCGACAGTTGCCAGGCGGTGAAAAAGCCCGTTCCGGTGGAGAGCAGCCCAACTACCGTTGCCAAAGCCAGCGAGGTAAGCGCACTAGATGCCCAATTGCCACCGGTGCCACTTAAATCTGTCCAGCGGTCCAGCGTCCAGCCCAATGGAAGCAATGCCGGGAAACGCCATTCCGAAGCAAACGAAAGGGCCAGCAGGTAGGCAAAGGGTAGCAAGAAAAGCAACAGCAGGGTGGCGAGAATCGTGCGACGCATTATGATTGGCCCGATTGGGCGGTTGGCTGGTGGAGGCGCAGAAAAATCGTGATGATTACCATGACCACCACTGCATAGACCACCGTTGCCACATAAGCCACCGGCAGATCGGCGAGATTGAACTTGGTGAATTTTTGGCTGATAAATACCGATAACATCGCTGGGTTCTGCCGCCCCAGCAACAGCGGCACTTCATAACTGCCAAACAAAAACACCCCATATAATAGCAAAGTTGGCAAAACCCGGTGCAGCAAGACCGGCCATACTACGCGGGTGCGGATGTGCGCAGGCGATGCGCCCAATGTGGCGGCCAACTGCGACAACTGCGGCAGGTTGCCCGCTTGATAATGGTTTAGAAACACCAAAAGTAGGAACGGGAAGGTGAGCAGCGTCATGGTCAGTCCTACACCGAGATAGAACGGGTCGTTGATGAGCGGCGGAAAACCGTTCGCGCTGGCAATCCAGCCCAAGTGCCAAGCCATCCGCGCCAACATCCCCGAGCTGCCCAGCCACTGGAACGATACAAAGGCGGCGATGATCGGCGGCACGGCCAGTGGGAAATGTAGCAGGAAGCGCACCCGCTGCCGCTCCAAATGTGGCCGCAACCAGACCAACAATGCTAATGCTAACAGCGTGGAGAGAGCTACTACGAACGCCGCCAACAACGCACTTAAGCCCAGCGAGGCCCAAAAAGTACTGTTGGTCAAGGCGTTGTGCCAAGCATCTAAGGTGAAGCCCTGCGCTAAGGCACCCACCAAGCCGAGGGAATAAAGCAGCGCGTAGAGCAGCCCGGCGGCGAGGGGCAGGGTGGCAAAGGCGAGGAATAGGGTGGGAGCGGTGCTACGCATTGGGGCGGTAGATGCGGAGAAGCTTGTTGGTCAAATCATCGTTTTCCGCTGCAATTTCCTCATGAATCCGCTCTGCTAAAGCATGGGTATTGGCATCATAAGTGCAAGCGATAATGCCAGCATGGCTAGGATTAGCCTTATGTAAATGGAAGTAATCCCTACGATCAAAAGTCACTACTGCTCGACCATTTTCTGTTGCAAATTCCAACACCTTTTCATCTGGAACGGCTTGATTCGCTTGTTCAGCATCTCTTGCAGTTAATGTATCATTTCCCCAATTGCGGAGTGTTTCCATAGCATGGACATCGAAATTTTCGTCACCATAAAGTCGCGCCATGTGACCTAAATGTTTTCGTTTTCGAGGATTTCTGTGTCTATCTCTTCTTTATTAATTCTATAATATGCCCAAGCATTAATTAGATCCTCGGCACGTAGAGAGGGGAACGAACTTAGCAAGTGCGCCTCGCTTGCTCTAGCACTCCGAGCTTCCACCAAGAGCCAAACAGGTATGCGAGTACGAACAATGCAAGCACTGCCCCTGCATACCCCCGCCGTCTTTTCGATGCCCGGCGTATAACTCAGGAGGTCTTTTTCCACCCACCGAGCAATCTGCGCTTTTTCTCCAGCCGACATGGTGGGTAATAATTGTTCGACTTGTTGCAAAGCAGTCATGATCTATAATTTTGAACAAAGATAAACCTCATTTCACCAAAATCTAACTCTAAAAAGTCCGCCTTACCGCTTCACTCAATAACCTTCTTCCGAAAATCCTCATACAGCCGGATCATATATTCCGGCGCAGGTTCCTGCAATGCAAAAGGTTGAATTTCCACCCGTCGCGGGGCGTTTTTCCGTTCAGGCAGGTTTTCAAACTGCGCTTTCCACTCGGCGGGTAACTTGGCTATGTCTAGTACCGTACCGTCGCCCCAGACCGAAGGGGTGAGCTTGCGCAGTTGGGCCTCCGGGCTGATCAAGAAATTAATGACCGTCATCGCCCCCGCCTTGTTCGCTGCGCCTGCCGGGATACCGAGGAAGTGCGAGTTCTGGATGGTGCCGCTTTCGAATACGAACGACTTGGCGGAGCCGGGGAAGATTTTTTGCCCGATCTTGTTGTCCACCTCGTTATCGTTGTTGCTCATGGTAAAATCCAGTTCGCCGTTGGCGAACATCTGGTGCATAGCAGCCAAACTCTCCGGAAAGGTCTCGCCTTTACGCCAGAAATACGCTTTATTCCGGTTGATAAAATCCCATAATTGGGCTGACACAGCTTGGTACTTCGCTTCGTCGAATGGCCCATCCAACGCGTTTTTCCCGCCCGCCAAGGCAATGAGCCACGATTTCAGCAGCGTCATCCCCGTGAATTCGTAGGGGATGGTGAACTTGCCCGGATGCGCCCGCACATAGGTCTCCAAGGCCTGCATGGTGCGGGGTGGGGCAGGAGTGCGCAGGCTGTCATAGATCAGGCACAACTGTACGTTGCCCCACGGACATTCGTAGCCATCCACCGGCTGCTGGAAGTCATAGGCAATGAATGGGTTCTGGAAATCAATGTATTGCGCATTGGGTAACTGTTTGGCAAAGGGACCGTACAGAGCATCGATTTGGCGGAGTTGAAAGAAAGTCTCGCCGTTGATCCAGCACATATCGAGGCTGC
>JAYUXG010000247.1:0-25136 GCA_043753125.1 Saprospirales bacterium
ATCGTCAAATTCGGTGACGTGACCGTAAAACAGGTCATGAAACCCCGCGCCAAAGTGGTCGGCATAGAGTTCAGTTCCCAGTTTCCCGCCGTGCTGGACACGGTCCGCATCTCTGAATTTTCGCGCCTGCCGGTCTATGACGACGACCTCGACAACGTGACGGGCATCCTGTTTGTGAAGGATTTGGTGCCGCACCTGGACAAACCCGCTGATTTTGAGTGGCAACCGCTCATCCGCACCAACGTATTGTTGGCCCCTGAATCGAAGCGGTGCAGCGAGCTGTTGCAAGAGTTCAAGCAGCAAAAAATGCACCTCGCCATCGTGGTGGACGAGTACGGCGGCACTTCAGGCATTGTGACTATGGAAGATGTACTAGAGGAAGTGACCGGTGACATCCGTGACGAATTTGATGAGGAAAGCGACATTCGCTACCGCAAACTGGACGACCACACCTATATATTTGAAGGCCAGACCCTGTTGAACGATGTCTGCCGCGTGGCCGGCCTGGACAGCAACACCTTCGATCCTGTGCGCGGCAACGCCGATACACTGGCCGGTCTCGCCCTCGAACTCCGGGGCGACATCCCAAACGTCGGTACCGAGATCAATTGGAAGGACTATTTGATTACCGTGGTAGGTGCCGACAACCGTCGCATTAAGCAGATCAAACTAACGCTGCCAAAGGCCAATGTTACGCCCACGATCATTTGATTGATTATTGGTCGTATTGAATTTCAACGCATTGACCACAACCCGTCCCGATATTTCATCAAGATTAAAATTATTGTCCACATTTTTTCATTAAAATGACCATTCTCCAACGTTACGCCCAGCTTTTAACGCAATACTGCCTGGCCATCCGGCCGGGTGACAGGGTATTCATCGCCACCACCCCGCTGGCGGAGCCATTGTTGCGCGAAGTCTATGCCGCCGCTTACCAAGCGGGCGCGGCCCTTGTGGACAGCGATCTGGTTATTCAGGACCGCGATCAGTTATTGCTTGAATTCGGTAGCGATACCGCCTTACAGACCCCGCCGACCCTGCCCCGACTGGCGATGGAAACCTATGATTGCTACCTGCACATCCGTGCTCCGTACAGTGTGCGCGATACTGGCCTGGCCAATGAAGAACGTATGAAGATGCGCCAAGCAGTGCTGACGCCGATCAATAAAACTTATTTCGAGCGTACCGCCGACCGGCGGCTGCGCCGCAACCTGTGCCAATACCCAACCAAAGCCGCTGCCGACGAAGCGGGCATGACGCTGGAAGGATATGAACTGTTCGTGTATAACGCGTGCAAGCTCTTTCATCCCGATGCCGAAGCGGCTTGGCTGGAAGTACGCGCCAGTCAGCAGCGCATCGTGGATCATCTAAATAGCTGTACCACAGTGCGTTACCTGCGTGAAAATACTGACTTGACTTTTTCTACGGCGGGCCGCACTTGGATCAATTCCGATGGGCAGACAAATATGCCTTCTGGAGAGGTGTATACCAGCCCGGTGGAAAACGCGGTGAACGGCACGATACATTTTTCGCTGCCGGGCATTTATCAGGGCAACGAGGTGCAGGGCGTAACGCTATGGGTCAAGGATGGTTGGATTGAAAAATGGGAGGCCAGACAGGGACAGGATTTTCTGAACCAAATCTTTGTACTGCCCGGCACCCGCCGTTTTGGGGAGGCTGCTATCGGTACCAACTATGACATTAGCCGCATGACCAAAAATATTTTGTTCGATGAAAAAATCGGCGGCACGGTACACTTGGCTATCGGCCAAAGCTATTTGCAGACGGGCGGTAAGAACGAATCAGCGGTGCATTGGGACATGATCACCGATATGACGCAGGGTGGTGAGATTTGGGCGGATGGGGAGAAGATTTATCAGGATGGAAAGTTTTTGATCTAGCTGTGTTTAAAAGAAGAACTTCAAATTAATCAGTTGCAATCGTGTCCCTCTCGGATCTGTTAATGGAGTGATTACATTTTCACATTATTGCTTTAATTTATATGCTTCGTCCCGCTCTCTTTTTTTTGTCTTTCTGCGTCCCTTTCCTACTGGCTGCACAACCCATGCTCCTTGCCTCGCCCGATGGCGCACTTCGCCTCACCGTGCAAGCCAACCCTGAGCTCACCTGGCAACTCCAACGTCGCAACCAGCCCCTTACCCTGCCTACACCGATTACGTTGACGATAGACGGGTACGGCGTACTGGGCAAGAACCCGATAATCCAGAAAATTGAACGCAACCTCGTGGATCGCGTCTTGCGTCCGCCGGTACGCCAGAAAAGTGCTACCGTGCCGGAGATATACAATGAACTGATTATCAATTGTCAAGGCGAGTGGGGAGTGGCCTTTCGGTTGTATAACGAAGGGTTGGCCTATCGGTTTTTTACCCGGCTGAAAGGAGAAGTCACTGTGGCGGACGAAAATTTTACCTTCCAGCCTGTTGTCTGCCGCACTTTTTTTTATCCGGAGGAAGACAGTTTTTACTCGCACAATGAGCGCATTTTCAAGCCACTGGCTGCGAAAGAGGTTACGGACAAGCAATTAGCCAGCCTTCCGGTGTTGGTTGAACTGGACGACACAACCAAGATACTGATCACCGAGACAGACTTGCAAAACTATCCTGGCCTCTGGCTCCACGGTACAGCCAAGGCCGATGGCACGTTGCAAGATACTTTTCCCCGCTTCCCGAAGCGCATCCAGGAGACGAGCGACCGCGATATCAAGGTGATGGAGCGGGAGCGTTTTTTGGCCAAGACGAGCGGTACCCGCAGTTATCCGTGGCGGTTGTTTTTGATAGCCAGAAAAGATATCGATCTGCTTACCAATCAATTGCCCTGGCTGGCCGCCGAAACCAGTCGCATCAAGGACACCGAATGGATTCGGCCGGGCAAGGTCGCTTGGGACTGGTGGAACAACCTCAACTTGTTTGGCCCAAAAATTACTTTCCGCGCGGGTGTAAACACGGCCACGTATCGCTACTTCGTGGATTTTGCCGCCGAAAACGGCTTGGAGTACATAGTGTTGGACGAAGGCTGGACCGAAACCGGCGATTTGCTCAAAACAAACCCCGATCTGAACATGGACGATCTGGCCGCTTACGCTCGCTCCAAGAAGGTGGGCCTTATCCTGTGGGTGACCTGGACCTCAATCGACAAACAGTTCGACGCCCTGCTGCCATCGCTAAAAAAATGGGATGTCAAAGGCCTCAAAATCGACTTTATGCAGCGCGACGATCAGCCTGCCGTGGAGTTTTATTGGCGCATGGCCGAACAGGGCGCGGCCAATCGCCTACTGCTCGACTTTCACGGGGCGCACAAGCCCGCCGGGCTGCACCGCACCTGGCCGAACGTGATAAGCTTCGAGGGGGTGTACGGTTTGGAAAATGCCAAATGGGACAAAGACAAAAAAATCGGCCCGGAACACAACGTGACTATTCCCTTTACCCGCCAAGTGGCTGGCCCAATGGACTACACGCCCGGTGCCATGCTGAATTATCAACTGGCCGAATGGTGGCCCGCTTGGGGTCGTCCATCTTCATTAGGTACCCGTTGCCATGAGTTGGCCAAGTACGTGGTATTTGAAAGTCCGCTGCAAATGCTGTCCGACAGCCCAACCAACTACGAGCGGGAGCCGGAATGCCTGCGGTTTTTGGCCGCAGTACCTTCGGTCTGGGAGAAAACCGTGGCCTTGGACGGCCACGTTAGTGATTACGTGGCGATGGCCCGCCAAGCGCAAAATGGCTTGTGGTACATCGGGTCGATGACTGACTGGACGGCCCGCACGCTGTCGCTTTCTACCGATTTTTTGCCTGCTGGCGAGTACGAAATGGAAACTTATGCGGATGGCTTAAATGCCGACCGCTGCGCTCAAGACTACCAACGCGCGGTAACGCGCTTAAAAAGCGGTCAGCCTATTTCGGCAAAAATGGCCCCCGGCGGGGGCTATGTGGCGGTGTTGCGGAAATTGTAGTTAGTTAACGTAATTATTGCATTCCCTCGTAGAGTCGATAGGAACGCGGATTTGGCAGATTTTCTGTACGTAGGAACACTCAAACATTTTGCCGGGCCTCCCAAAAATCCGCAAAAATATGCGCTGTCCGTGTTATCCGCATTTTCATTAGTGCCACGTTTGGCTATTATACAACTTAGGCTAATCAAAATGGAACGTCCTCATCATTGCCACGAGATTGACGGACAATTATGCCCGGTAGATTAGCACTAGGTAAAAAATCTCCACCAGCCGTTATAGCCCCGATTCCTTTCATCCCTCCTGCCGTAAGACCCATAAAAGCCGGATCTTCTAAGTTGCTGAATTTGGCAAAAGTGTCGGTGAATTTGAGCTTCACGGTTTCCAACGCTCCGTTACGGTGCTTGGCAATGATGAACTCAGCGATGCCTTTCAGGCTTTGGCCCGTCTCATCCTCCAGTATTTGATAGTATTCAGGTCTATATATAAATGACACAATATCAGCATCTTGCTCAATAGATCCGCTTTCACGCAAATCACTCAACTGCGGACGCTTGCTCCCGCCCCGCGTCTCTACCGCACGGCTCAGCTGCGAGAGTGCAATAACCGGAACTTCAAGTTCTTTGGCTAATGACTTCAGTGCTCGCGAAATACTAGCGATTTCTTGTTCGCGATTGCCGCCTTTATTGCCTTCCGAAGCTCCCGTCATTAATTGAAGATAGTCCACAATGACCAGTTGGATATTATGCTGCATTTTTAATCTCCGGCATTTGGCCCGCAGCTCAAAAATATTGATGGCTGGTGTGTCGTCAATGAAAATCGGTACGTCACTTAACCGCTCTACTGTGCTTTGTAACTGTTGCCACTCATAATCCGCCATCTTGCCGTTGCGCATTTTAGTAGCAGGTATTTCAGACTCCATTGAAATGAGACGTTGCATCAATTGGGTATTCGCCATTTCGAGAGAAAAAAGCGCAACACCTTTAAGTACAGGAGGCTCTTTACCTTCCTCCTGATTTTTTTCAGCCTTTTTTTGATTATCTTGAAATACTTGTAAAAAATATTTGGCGGCATTTAGTGCTACTGCTAAGACAAAACTAGTTTTTCCCATGCCTGGCCTCGCTGCAATGATGATCAAATCGGAGGACTGCCAACCAGAAGTAATTCTATCTAAATCAGTAAAATCAGTAGGTACACCAGTAAGACCATCATCCTTTTTTGCTACATCCTCGACTTGCTTAAGAACTCTACTGCCAAGCGAACCCATGGTCTCAAAGGTGCGGCTCAGGTTGTTCTGGGTGATCGCGAACAGGCCCTTTTCGGCGTCGTCCAATAGTGTGAACACGTCAGTCGTGTCCTGATAAGCATCCTTGATGATTTTGGTGCTGACGTGGATGAGCTCGCGCTGAATATGTTTTTGGGCGATAATGCGCGCGTGGTATTCGATGTTAGCTGCCGACGCAATGCGGTTGGTCAACTCCACCAGATAGTAGCCGCCGCCGATCTTTTCGAGATCGCCGCTTTTGCGCAGTTCTTCGGTGACGGTGAGCAAGTCTACGGGGTTGGAACGCTCGAATAGTCGGATGATAGCCCGATAAATATACTGGTGGGCTTCCAAATAGAAGCTCTCCGGGCGCAGCGTGTCCATTACCATTGGCAGTGCTTCCCGGTCAATCATCAGCGCACCCAGCACCACCTCCTCCATGGGGATGGTTTGCGGCTGAATCTTGCCAAACACGTAGTTGGAAAGGCCATCGTTATTGCCCGCATTGCGCTTCCCCTTTCCTCGATTGGACGAAGAGGCACTGGAGTCATTGTTCTGTTCTTCCATGATTCAAAAAAAGATGAGGCAGATGAAGGCAAACGTAGTTGAAAACTGGCGGTTCGGCAATTCCAAACAATCCGTATCGGCCAAAACTGTGGAGAAGCCCGGTGGGTAATGTGGAAAAGTGGGGAAAGCAGGCAGTTTACCAACATTGGTTTGCGATTCTCCACAGGGGTTAAATGCAAATCGACCATTTGCCCATCCGCTATCTGCCCTTTGTCAGCTGGTTGAAATGGAAGCGATTACGGCCCCATCGTCTGCGTATATGATGTCGATCCTGCTATTTAAAATTCAGTGCCAATGTAAAGCCCACGTTAATTCTCCACAGTGCAAAAGTTTTTCCCCTTGGAATTTGGGCGACAAAATTAAAACAAAAAATTTATAAAAATGATTTTTTGGCACTTTTGAAATAAAACAAATTGATGCACCTGTCGGCTTTGCCCAGCCCCAAAAGCGATATAGACAATAGCCTCAAAATCACATTATTGAATACAAAAAGCCCCTATCGGCGATGGCCAGATAAGGGCTTTTCAAAACAAAAAATGGCAAAAATAATGTCGGCTTAAAAAGCACAGGCTAATTAGCCAAAGTTAACGGCAGACACATTCTTGAAAAAAACAATGTCGCCCCTAAGCGCAAAGAAAAGAGACAAAACCAAAATAATCGCTTTTTTGCCTTCACTCCGTTGCTCACGCCTTTTTAGTTCTGCTCGTTCTCCACATTGTTGATCCGGCGCTGCGTCTCCTCGAGCTGGCGGCGTTGGGCATCTTGATCTACCACGTTCGACTCTTGGTCTTTTTCGTTTTGCACGATGTCGTCTTCGGCCTTCTTAATCTTGGCTTTGTAGTTTTCAATATCCTTGCGCAAATCATCATTAGCCTTTCTCAAGCTTTTTTGCCTTTTCTCAAGCTCCTGCATCTTGTCTTGCTGTACTTTTAGTTCTTCCCCAATAGCGGTACGGCGCACATCGAAGTACAAAGTGCGCAGGGCGCGGGAGATTTCCTCGGTATGACCGGCATCTTCACGGCGATTGAGGAAGTACGAGCCACCATCAACCCACACGTTCAATGCAGAGCCGTTATCCATCTTTTCCACCGTGGAGTAGATGGCAAAGCGGCCGCTGCCCACCATCGGCGATTCCAGGTCGCGAGCGGTCAGCTCGTTCGACTTCTTATCTTTTTTCAGTTTAGCATTGAAATTTTTCTTGGCAAACTCCTTCCACATCGTCTCCACGGTGCTTGCGTCCGTGTTCTTGAATTCAAGCCGAAAGGCAGGGCGGCTGCCAAAAGACATCGTGCGCTCGCTTTCCATCACCTGTGCGGAAAGTGTCGCTGCCGAGACCAGAAAAAGCAATAGGGAAAAAACGTTTTTGATCATCATGCTGGATAAAATTTGAAAAGTGTCGTGAAAATAGAGAGTTGTCCTCTACCTTCGTTAGGACGAATAAATGCGGTCAAGTCACTAGGCTGTCAAAAATTAAACCGTCGGCTTGCGGTAGAAGTGGGCAAAAAAAATTTCCTTTGTGGCCCCCTTCACAAAAAAGCAAATGGAGCGAAGTGACATCCCGATTTTTCATTGGGAAGGCAAAAAACAAAGATTGGACAAAGATCAAATCTTTTGTCTGATTTTGGTACTTACATTACCCTTTTGCCAATTGTCTTTTCGCCCTTTTCTTAACAACCCATTTACTCATGGCCAAAATACTTGTCGTCGATGACGAGCTTCCCATCCGCCGTACCCTGCGCGATATCCTCGAATTTGAAGGCTACGATGTAGATGAGGCAACCGACGGACTGGACTGCGTGTCCAAAATACAACGCGAGAAATTCGACGTGGTCATTATGGACATCAAAATGCCCAAAATGGACGGCATCGAGGCCCTCGAGCGGCTGCAAATCCTGTCGCCGGAGACGCCCGTCATCATGGTCAGCGGACACGGTACCATTGATACGGCGGTAGAGGCGGTCAAGAAGGGGGCTTTTGATTTTATTTCCAAACCGCCCGACCTGAACCGGATGCTCATCACCGTGCGCAACGCCCTCGAACGCGCCGACTTGGTGAATACGACCCAGGTGCTGCGCAAACAGGTGAAAAGCAGCAAGGGGGTGAATATGATTGGCGAGAGTGCCCCCATCTTGGAAATCAAACGGATGTTGGAACGGGTCGCCCCTACCGACAGCCGGGTGTTGATTACTGGCCAGAACGGCACGGGCAAGGAACTCGTGGCCCGCTGGATACACGAGAAAAGCCACCGCGCCGACGGCCCTATTGTGGAGGTCAACTGCGCCGCCATCCCATCCGAACTCATTGAAAGTGAACTGTTTGGACACAAGAAGGGCTCTTTCACCGGGGCCATCGCCGACAAGCCCGGCAAGTTTGAACAGGCCAGCGGCGGTACGCTCTTCCTCGACGAGATCGGCGACATGAGCCTGGATGCCCAAGCTAAAGTGCTGCGTGCCCTGCAAGAAAGCAAGATCACCCGTGTGGGCGACAGCAAGGAAATTAAAGTGGACGTGCGGGTGCTGGCGGCCACTAACAAAGATCTTCGCCAAGAAATCGGCAACGGGCGTTTCCGGGAGGATTTATATCACCGCTTGGCGGTGATTGTGGTGAAGGTGCCTGCCCTCAACGAACGCCGGGAGGACATTCCGCTGTTGCTCGAACACTTCAACCGCCGCATTGCCGATGACTACGGCCACGCGCCCAAGGCTTTCACGCCTGCCGCCATGCAGGCCCTGCAAGACTATAACTGGACAGGCAACATTCGGGAATTGGCCAACGTAGTGGAACGCCTGTTCATCCTGTGTGACCACGAGGTGGGCGCGGAAGATGTGGAGCTGTACGTCTATCCAAACAAATAAATGGATTGTGACCTGTAACCTCCATTGGAATTCTTTAGTCTGAATGATGGTACGACTTAACGACCGGCTTGTTTTTCCACAGCGGAAATTATAGCAGCCGGTATTTTTTTGTCGTCGTTCCATCTCTTCATTTCAAACTTTTTCCATTTCATGTTCATCACGAAAAAATCATTCCTTTATTTAACTCTTCTGGCCATCGTGGCCCTTTCTTTCGGTGCCTGCAAAAAGGACGACGACGACAAAAGTAACCGCGAACAGTTGGTTGACAAAAACTGGAAGTTGGCGGCCCTCACGGCCAATCCGGCTATCAATTTTGGCGGCACCCTCCATCCCGATATATATGCTCAGTTGCAGGCCTGCGACAAAGACGACCTGACCATCTTCAAGACCGACGGGGTCATCAACTTCGATGATAGTGCCATAAGATGCAGCTCTGTCGCTCCCCAAATAGTTCTGGGGGTCTGGACGCTCAACGCCGACGAAACCGTAATTGCGGTGGATGGGGTAAACTGGACCATCGTGGATTTGACGGACAGCCAATTGAAAGTCACGTATGCGGCTGACCCAACGGGGAGCGGCGTTAACAGCACCATCACAGCGACTTATAAGAAAAGCTAAGTGGCCAACTTTTTCAGGCCAGTCTACAGGAGCCACAGCGAACGTTCGCTGTGGCTCCTTGCGATAATTTGGCGTCCAAAAGGGGGCTGGAGGCTGTTTTAAAATCTCGGACGGAGGGGAAAGGCGTGAATTTTGGTGGTATGTGAAGGTTGGTTTTTAGTGCCTAGTGGGGCCTATTCGCTAAAAATCGAGCGAAATATAGCGGCAAAAGGCAGGCTTTTACACCCGGTAAGGGGTTTTAAAACAGCCTCTAAGCCGCCAAAACTCGCCTTCCTTAGCGTATGGCACAATGCAGCATCTCCTTCCCCTCTATCCAACCTTCCAGCACATCCCCAATTTGTACCGGACCAACGCCCGCTGGGGTGCCGGTAAAAACGTAGTCGCCCTTGAACAGGGTAAAATACTTGGAGATGTGGCAAATCAACGTATCAAAGGAAAAAATCAGGTCGCGCGTGTGGCCGTCCTGCACGACCTCTCCATTCTTTTTTAGTTGAAAATGAATGTCTTGCGCATGGTCCAGCTCTTCCAGCGGCACGAAGCGGCTGATCGGAGCGGAGCGGTCGAAACCCTTGGCAATCTCCCAGGGATGCCCCTTCTTTTTGAGCTGATCCTGTAGGTCGCGGGCGGTAAAATCAATACCAAAGGCCACGGCATCGTAGTAGCGGTGCGCAAATTCTGGTTGCACCGAACGCCCGTTCTTGGCCACCCGCAGCACTATTTCCCCTTCGTAATGCAAATCCTTGGTGAAATCCGGGTAATAAAACGGCTTATTGGCCACTACCAACGCGGTGGGCGGCTTCATAAAAATAAGCGGCTCCGCTGGCACGGGGTTGTTCAGTTCCTTGGCGTGTTCGGTATAATTGCGGCCGATACAGAAGATTTTCATACTGTGCTGATAATGTTGAGAAGGGGTGGGAAAGGTTGAGCAATGAGCTCAGACGGATTTAGAAAACCGCTCCCAAGCCAAAGTACCCAGTTGCGTGGTTAATTGTTCCAGATAATAACTCCCCGCTGCCGGATCGGACACTTCGCCCAGCCCACTTTCCAGTTTCAGCAAATGCTGCACATTGCGGGCAATACGCCGACTAAATGACGCAGGATAAACGGCCCGCGCCTCCCGGTCGGCATCGTAGGGTAACACGGTAAGCCGGTCTACACCGCCCAACACCGCCGACATCGCCATTGTAGTGGCTCGTACCATATTGGTGTACAAGTCGTCGGTATAAGCGGCGGGCGAAAACCGGGCCGCTACCCGTGGGTAAGCTAATGGTGCTGCCCATCCCTGTAACACATTCAACCACAATACCTTAAATGCCCTTATTTTAGCAATTTCCAAAAAATAGCTTTTGCCAATATTGACTGAAAACTGCATTACGCTGGCCACATCGGCGGCGGAAAGACCGCGTTTGGTCAGTTTTTGCAAATAAAAATGGCCCTGTTGCAGCAACTGCACCAATTGCTCTACGACATCATCCGTTGAATCGTCCTTTGCGCCGACCATCACCAACCGAAAACCGGGGAAAGAAGACCGGGCAAAAACAACAAGATCAACCAAATAGCGCCAATCCACAATGGTCGCCTGCGTCACTGGGTCATAGGCCAGCGAACCGTGCAACTGCTCCGGAGCCAGCTGCTGTTCCGCTGCCAGCCGCTGCAAACTGGCCAGTACCGCACCGGGATTGTGGACCATGCCCGGCCCGGCAAAATGCAGCCCCACAAAATCCAAATACACTCCATGCAGTGTTTGTCTCAGTTCCCCTGCCTCTGCCGGTACGACCAAACGCAGGTCCAATCCCTCTGCTCCAAATTCCAGTGCCTCCAGTATTTGAGCATTAGCTGCTGCTGGGTCGCTGGCATCCACTTTTTCGCAAATCTCCCAGTGTAGTGGCGTACTCTGCAACGGGGCGGGAGTGTGGGAGAGGTCCTCCGCATGGACAAAGGGATTTACCACCAAACTGGGAGTTGGGTGCCAAGAAAAATCCTCCAAAGACCTGTCTTTCAAGTCTTTAGCCACCTGCTGCAACCAGGCTGCCTTGCTGACGGGCGGGAATGCGGAGAAATCTATGGGCATAAGTGGTAGAAGTTTCCTTGGAAAGAGCGGCATTGCGGCGGCAAACCTACAAAAAAACGGCTTTTTTGCTTTCGCTGATGCCTCCATATCGTTTACGCTAAGCACTCTTGGGGATGCGCTGTATTCAAAAACGCCCAAGCCAAAGGCTACAACAAACACACTATCAACGGCGAAAAACGCTGTTCGGAACACTAGTTGTCTTAAAATGAGTGGAAAAACACCAAACCTTTTCTTCTACAACCTGTTATCTTTGTGTTTTAATTCAATCTAAATAAACGGATGGAAAAGCGTCGCTTGATCTACCTTGACAATAATGCCACGACTCCTTGCGACCCTCGCGTAGTGGATGCGATGGTGCCTTATTTCTATGAAAAGCACGGCAACGCCGCCAGTCGCAGCCACCAGTTTGGCTGGGAAGCAGAGGATGCCGTGGACTATGCCCGCGAACAAATTGCCAAATTGCTCGGCGCGGAAGAAAAAGAAATCATCTTTACTTCCGGTGCCACGGAGAGCAATAACTTGGCCTTGAAAGGCGTGTTTGAGATGTACGCCAAGAAAGGCAACCACGTCATTACGCTTGACACAGAACACAAGGCCATCCTTGATTCCTGTAAGCATTTGGAAAAATCGGGTGCCGAAGTCACCTACTTGAAAGTGCAGGAAGATGGATTGGTCAGTTTGACCGACCTGGAGGCCGCTATCAGGCCGACGACGATTTTGGTGTCCATCATGTGGGCCAACAACGAGACCGGCGTGATCCAGCCCATGCGCGAGATCGCCATGCTCTGCGAAAAGCACGGTGTACTTTTCCACAGCGATGCTACACAGGCCGTCGGCAAAATCAAAACCCATCCGCGTGAAGTTGGGGTGCATTTGCTGTCATTTACTGCCCATAAGATGTATGGTCCGAAAGGCGTGGGTGCCCTCTACGTCAGCCGCAAAAACCCACGGGTGAAAGTAACCGCCCAGATGGACGGCGGTGGCCACGAGCGCGGTATGCGTTCAGGTACGCTCAATGTGCCGGGCATTGTCGGGTTTGGCAAAGCCGCCGAAATAGCCATGCACGAAATGCAGCAGGATGCAGATCGCTTGAGCCGCCTGCGCGACAAGTTGCAGAACGAGCTGACCCAAATGGAAGAAACCAAGGTGAATGGCAACGAAAACAGCCGGATGCCGCACGTGGCCAATATTTCCTTCAAGCACGTGGAAGGCGAAGGGCTGATGATGACTTTCAATCAAAACGTTGCCGTATCTTCTGGTTCGGCCTGCACGTCCGCTTCCTTGGAGCCTTCCTATGTGTTGGTGGCTATGGGCTTGGGCGACGACTTGGCGCACTCTTCTATCCGCTTCTCACTGGGGCGCTTTACGACCGAAGAGGATGTGGATCAGGCTATTGTGCTGGTCCGCGATGGTGTCAACCATATGCGCGAACTCAGCCCAATCTGGGAAATGTACCGCGATGGGGTAGATTTGACGAAGATTGAATGGAGCGCACACTAAATAAATGATGAATTATAAATTATGAATTATTTAGGGTAGTTCGTAAATTCTAATTCATAATTTTCTACTTCATAACTTATAACTCAAAAAAAATGGCTTACAGCGAAAAAGTGCTCGAACATTTCAAGAATCCCCGCAATGTGGGGACCATGAATAAGGATGCCAAAAACGTAGGCACAGGCCTCGTTGGTGCTCCAGAATGCGGCGACGTGATGCGCCTCCAGATCGAAGTGGATGAAGAAAGCGGCGTCATCCGTGATGCGAAATTCAAAACCTTCGGTTGTGGTTCGGCCATCGCTTCTTCTTCTTTGGCCACTGAATGGCTGAAAGGCAAAAGTCTGGCCGAAGCGATGACCATCGACAATATGGACATTGTGGAAGAGCTGGCCCTGCCGCCCGTGAAAATTCACTGTTCCGTGCTGGCCGAAGATGCCATCAAAGCAGCCATCAAGGATTATCGGGACAAAAATGGCATTACGGCAGACGGTGGACAGCAGACGTTAAACGCTGTCCCTGCGTTTGTTAATGCCTAAATCAAAACCAATATTCAGTCGGCCGTCCATCGTTTACCATAGACCGTCAACCGTTTTAAACCATGATTTTCGTAGCAGATAGTGCCAGGCAAAAAATAAGTGAAATCCGCCAGACCAACCACATGGGCAGCGACTTTTTCGTGCGGGTCAGCGTCGTATCCGGCGGCTGTTCCGGCTTGTCGTACAAGATGGATTTCGATAATCAATCCCGGCCCACCGATCAGGTGTTTGAGCACAATGGTGTGAAAGTAGTGACTGACCTAAAGAGTTTTTTGTATCTGTTCGATACCACTCTGGAGTTTTCCGGTGGCCTGAATGGGAAAGGATTTGCTTTCAACAACCCCAATGCCACCCGCACCTGCGGCTGTGGCGAGAGCTTTGCTGTATAATTGTACGACGAAAATTCTTTTCTGTCCAATTACCTGCGCCTACTTACCGGTATGCAAGCCAGCCGTGAAAATCGTGGTTTGTATTTGGAACGACCCCGCCCCACGGCGGGGTTTTTTGATAAATAGACCATTTTTTCAGATGTTTTTTTTGTGTAAATTCTTGTCTTTGAACAAACTATTGCCAGGGGAGCTAATGACCAGCAGTCGCTGTTCCAAGTGGCTCAGTTTTCCTATGTTTCTCCTTCTGTCCCTATCTCTCTTATCCGCCTGCGGCAACGACAACGACCGCCGGTTGCCAGATGTGTCCAATATCAAAGTGGACATTAGATTGCAGCGTTTCGAGCAAGACCTGTTCCAGTTGGATACCACCAGCCTACAAGCCGGAATGCAACAACTGACCGTCAAATATCCCGATCTGCTGCCGCTGTTCGCACTCAATATCATCCATGATCAGACCAATCCCAACGAAACGCCCTTACAGTCGGTGGGCGGTTTTTTGCGTGCCCCCGAGGTCCGTTACCTGAACGATACCGTGCAACAACTCTACGGAAATTTGGACTGGCTGGAGCGCGACCTTACCCAAATGTTTAAGTATTACAAGTACTATTTTCCCAGTAAGCCGGTGCCACAGGTGGCTACCATCGTTTCCGAATTTGGCACTGATGCCTTCACAGCGGGTGACAGCCTCTGCGGTATTGGGCTGGATATGTACCTCGGGGAGAATTTTCGCAGCTACAGCCCGGAAATTTTCCCTGACTTCATCCGGCGGCAGTTCCGGCGCGAATACATGACGGTGCGCTTGGCCAAGGCCATCGCCCAGAATGTCGTAGAACCACCTCCCGGCCAGCGTCTGCTCGACCTAATGCTGTACAATGGCAAGCAACTTTATTTAGTAGATTGCTTGTTGCCGGAGATAGCGGACAGTGCTAAAATGGGCTATACCCGTGCTCAATTGGAGGGCAGCATAGCCAACGAGCAGCAAGTATGGGCGCGCCTGCTGACGCAAAATCTGTTGTATTCCACTGATTTTGGCGTGTTCAAAAAACTGGTAACCCCCAGCCCTAATGCTCCGGTGGCCTTTCAAGAGGCTCCCGGCGAGATCGGCAACTGGTTGGGCTGGCAGATCGTAAAAGCTTATGTAAAACGCCACCCGGACATAAAGATGGAGCAGTTGCTGAATTTTTCGGACGCGCAGAAGTTTTTGGAAGAAGCGAAGTACAAACCCAAGCGCGGGTAAATAATGCACCCTACCTTTCGGCGATGAACATTTGGGCGGTTATTTTTGCTGGATTGAGGCTGTGCTGCGGACTACGGGCTGCGGTGGGGTGTCTCTTGGTGGCTACTTTGCCTTTGGCGGCACAGCCCACTTTTGAGGCCTCCACGACGCCTTCTGAAGTAGTAGAAGGCGGCCGATTTGAAGTGTCGTTCGCCCTAAAAAATGGCGAGGGGGTGAATTTCCGCCCGCCCGTTTTCTCCAATTTTCGGGTGGTCAGCGGTCCCAATCTTTCCTCCGGGATGACCATCGTGAACGGCAACTATTTTGTACACCGCACTTGGATCTATGAACTCGAAGCCAAAAAGGCTGGCCAATTCAAAATTATGGCCGCCAAAATCACGGTCAACGGTCGCACCCTCACCAGCAACCCGCTTTCCATACGAGTGGGCGCGGGACGGGGTGGCAGCGGAGGGAAAGTGCCGCCGGGAGCCGACCCCGACCTGTTCGTTACCGGCGAATTGAGTGCTGAGGAAGCTTGGAATGGTCAGCAGCTTACTTACCGGGTCATGCTCTATACGCAACTTACGTTGGAAGGCTTCGATATCATTGAAATGCCTGATTTTCAAGGCTTTTATAATAAAGAAAAAATTCGTTTCGATACGCGGGTGCAGTTCCAAAATCTGCATGGCAAAAAATATGCGGTAAAGATTCTACACGAAGAAGCCATATTTCCGCAGGAAGTCGGCACAAAACTCATCGGTCCGGCACGAGTGCGCGTAGGCGTGGAGCGATCTGGGGCCTTATCCAGGCTCGGTCCATTGCCCAGGGTGTTGCAGACCCAGCCCGTCCGGCTACAGGTAAAGCCCTTGCCCGAATCGGCCCCTGATAATTTCAGTGGTGGGGTGGGTCAGTACGACTGGGAATGGACAGCAAACAAAGATTCATGTAGCACCGACGATGCCATTACGCTCACGGTACGGATGCGCGGCGATGGCGACCCAAAACGCAGTATCCCCCCTGTGCTGATGTTGCCGACAGGCCTGGAAGCTTTTGAACCGAAAGTGTTGGAAGAAGAGGAATACGAAAACGGCCAGGCCATTGTCCATCGCAAAACCTTGGAATACACCATTCTACCCAAAGAGCCCGGCTATTATACGGTGCGTCCGGAAATGGTGGTTTTTGATCCCGACAGCAACCGCTACGTGACGTTGCGGGCCGATAGTACGCTTGACTTTAAAGTTGTTGTCGGCAAAAATTACTACGCCAATCAACTGACCAACGATACGATTCCACTGCAAAACAGTAATACAGGTTGGCAGGAACAAGTCGGCGATTGGTTGGCCACGCCCTGGGTATGGGGCGTATTTGCGGCCCTGCTTTGCTTATTACTGGTTTCTATTTGGACGAAACGTCAGCACAGCGCAATGCCCGTACCAGCTTCCTCCCCCGTGGCTGCCCACGACCACCAAGAGCAGTTCAAGCAGGCTCGCCAAGTGTTGAACAGTGGCGACCCGCGTGTTTTTTATGATGTGTTGCTCCGCTCTCTGCAAGATTACCTGACCCATCGGCTCGGGCTTGCCCCGGCGCAACTCAATTTGGTCAATGTACGGAACAGCTTAGCGGCACGCCACATCCCTGAGAGCCAGATTCAAACTTTGCTGGGCGTGTGGCAGACTTGTGAACAGGCCATTTTTGCTGGCCAGACCCAAGTCGCCAATCCAGAGACCACTTGGCAAACAGCGGAGCATGTGGTGCAGGAGTTGGAACGCAACTTAAAGTGAGTGATGAAGGAAAAAATACAAAAACTCGCCCGCCAGTATCAGCTGGCAGTAGTGGCTGACCGCCGCCACCTGCACCAGTTCCCGGAACTGTCCTTTCAGGAAGTACAAACCAGCCAGTATGTGGCCGATCAGCTGGCGGCTATCGGGGTGGAATACGAGCAAAACGTGGCCGGGTATGGCGTAGTGGCCTTACTGAGAGGCAAAAATTCCCGTAAGCGGACTATTGCATTGCGTGGCGACATGGATGCACTGCCGATCCAAGAAGCCAATCAAGTGCCGTATAAGAGTCAGCATACAGGCATTATGCACGCCTGCGGCCACGATGTGCATACCGCCTCGCTGCTGGGCGTAGTGCGCATTCTGCACGATCTGCGGACGGAGTGGGAGGGGTCGGTGAAGTGTATTTTTCAACCGGGTGAGGAAAAGCTGCCTGGCGGGGCCAGCATGATGATCCGCGAAGGCGTACTGGAAAATCCAAAGCCAGTGAGCATCTTTGGACAACACGTGCATCCGCCTTTGCGGGCAGGGATGATCGGGTTGAAACCGGGCGTTTTTATGGCTTCTTCCGACGAAATCTACCTCACGGTGAAAGGTCGCGGTGGGCATGGGGCCATGCCCAACCAATGCATCGACCCAGTGGTCATCACTGCGCAGATTATTGTAGCCTTGCAGCAGATCGTAAGTCGCTATGCTGACCCGGGCATTCCTTCCGTATTGACTTTTGGCAAAATAAACTCCTCTGGCGGCAGTACCAACGTCATCCCGAACGAGGTGAAACTGGAAGGCACGTTTCGGACCATGCACGAAAAGTGGCGATCCGAAGCCCATCGGCGCATGAAAAAAATAGCCGAAAGCATGGCCAAGGGATTTGGAGCCGCTTGCGAATTTCAGGTCGAACGGGGCTATCCCGTGTTGTACAACCAGGAGGAATTGACAGCGCGCACGAGAAAATGGGCGATTGATTACTTGGGCAAAGACAAAGTAGTGGACCTGCCGGTACGCATGACTGCCGAGGACTTCGCTTATTTTGCCCAGGTTATCCCTGCTTGTTTCTATCGTCTGGGCACTGGCAATCCTGAGCGTGGCATCACCTCCCCGGTACACACGACTACTTTTGATGTGGATGAATCGGCTTTGGAGACCGGCATGGGCTTAATGGCTTGGCTGGCAGTGCAGGAGTTGGGTCGATAGAGGCTGTTTTAAAACCCCGGATGGAGGAGAAAGTGCTGAATTTTGGCGATAGACAAAGGCTTATTTTTAGTGTATAGCCGAGCCTATTCGCTAAAAATAAGGTGAAATATAGCGGCAAAAGGCAGTGCTTTCGGCCCATCAAGGGGTTTTAAAACAGCCTCTTAGGCACTGGAACGAGTCGCTCATTTGTCGACCAAATATAACAAAGCCAGGCGATACCCTGCCAATCCCAAGCCCACAATACTGCCCACACATTTGGCCGACAAAAAAGAGTGGTGCCGAAAAGCCTCGCGGGCGTGGACATTGCTGATGTGGACTTCGACCACTGGCGCAGGAATGGCGGCCACCGCATCGGCTAAGGCGATGGAAGTATGGGTAAGGGCGCCAGCATTAAGGACGATGCCATCCATAGTGAAACCCAGCTCGTGAATTTTATCCAACAGCACCCCTTCGTGGTTGCTTTGAAAATACAGCAGTTCGTGTTCCTCGAATTGCGTCCGCAGTTCCGCAAAAAAATCCTCAAACGAACGGCTGCCGTATATTTCCGTTTCCCGACGGCCCAACAAGTTCAGGTTAGGCCCGTTTATTACCAAGATTCTCATGGGTGCAAAAATCTGCCTAATTTTGGAGAAGCATCGCTTAAAAACGGAATCGCCTAAAAATCGAGATTATGCACAAGTTTTGTACTTTCCTCCTGTTCCTAATTTTTTTCGGTTTTCCCTCGGTTTTCCAAGCCCAATCTATGCTGGTTTCCGACGGGATTTCCATCCGCAACGATTATGGCTACGAGCTGATCGGACGGCTGCGCGACCGGGTTTTGCTTTTTCGGGACAAGTATGAGGACTTCGAGGTGCAGGCTTTCGACGGGCAAATGCACTTTGCCTGGAGCCGGGAACTAGATGACTTGGAACGACATGGCGTACAGGTACTCTCGGTGGTGGGCGGACGCAATGATTTTTCCATCATCTACAAGCTCCGGCGGCGTGGTCGCTTTTTGGTGAAGGTGCATAAATACGACCCCGGTGCCAACCTGATCGATAGCATGACGGTAAAGGACTACGGCGAACGGATTTTCACGTCGCCTACGCTGGAAGTGGTGGAGAGTGAAGACCGGAATTATTTCATGGTGTACAACACCGCCGAGCGCAATAAATTGGAGACTGTATGCTTTCGGTTGGACAAAATGCAGGTGGCCTGGGACAAAGACATCGCTTTGGAAGACAACTATTTCGGAACCAACGATGAATCCATGGCCCTCAGTAATAATGGCGATTATTACCTAATTAGTGAGAAAAACAACCGGCGCACCAAATTGGAAGAACACCTCTTCCAAATATTGCGGATAAATAGTGGGGACGATGCACTGACTCGCACGCCTGCCTCGGATTTTCTGACCAACCACGTCGAATTTGCCTACGACAATAAAAACCAGCAACTGGTGGGGGCGGGGCTATACTCCGATAAAAACCGTGACCGCGCCAACGGGGTTTTTTTTCTGCGTAGCGCGCCGGAAAACAATCAGCCAGCCATTATCCACACGGAGCCTTTTGACGACAAGTTCATTTCCATCGTGCGGCAAAAGGATGTGGAGGACGATAATCGTGGCATCACTGAGGCCGATATCCGTCAGATCATCCTGCGGCAGGACGGTGGAGTTATTTTAGTGATGGAGCGCAACCACGAGATTCAGCGCGGCTCCGCAGCCGGGCGAGGCTTCTGGCGCGATGGGATGCGCATGATCGTGGATTTCTATTACGACGACGTGCTGGTAGTGGCCCTTCAGCCCGACGGGCAAGCGCAGTGGAAAACCGTGCTGCACAAAAAGCAGTACTCCCAAGACGACGACGGCACCTTTTCCTCCTTTTTTTTACTGCGAACGGCGGATAAACTCCGGTTTTTGTTCAATGACGAGATCAAATACGAAAACACCTGCAGCGAGTACGTCCTTTCTCCCTTGGGCGAATTTGACCGTAACAGCCTGCTCACTACCGTGAATCAAAACCTCCGCCTTCGCTTCCGCGATGCCGTCCAGATTAGTTCCAGCGAATGTTTGGTGCCTTCCGAATTTCGGAATAAGCTGAAACTGGTGTTGTTGCGGTTTTGAGCCAAGGCATCTGAGCAGCGGCTCGTAGCCAAATACTCACAACCCAGCCACATACCGACAAAAATCCTCCGCCAGCAACAGTGTTTTTCCGGAAAAATGCCGACGCGGATGCAAATGCCGCTGCATGGCCGCCGTCACTCCATTCTCTTTTTCCAGGAAAGTCATCAGGGTGCGGAGTACCTTGAAGCAACGCGCCGGGTCGTTTTCCTGCGGAATATCGCGTGCGCCCAAGTGGACAAGTGCCTTTCGGAAGCTGCCAAATTCGTAGGGCGCGTAATGCTCCGGGTAGGCAAAAGCGAGGTACAGCGAGATCATCTGGTAGTCGCCGTGGTAGTGGTTGTTCTCGATGGAAGCGATGTGCTTGCGTTTGTAATCGCGCAGCAATTCGTCGCAGCCGAACACAAACTGACCGATCCGAACCTCTACATCGCGGGTTTCGTTCAGTAGTCCGTCGAACATCATGCGCACCATCATCGGCTCCATTTTCCAAAATTCCAGCATCATCTTTTTGGGATACCAATGTTCGGTCTGCCATAGGCGGCGCGTCTCTGAATTTTGAAAACTACGATCAAACATGGCTACGGGATCAGCCTCCTGTAGGTTCCAATTGGCCTGAAAGTGCTGTAGGGCTTCCCATTTGTACACACCAGGATGATGTCGGGTAGTCAGCAGCCATTGTTTATAGCCGACCATGGCAGCTTGGATTTTGGCGAGCAACATCGTTTTTTTAGGCGCAAAAATAGGAAAACTTGCCTGGTGGCAGTAAAAAAGCACCGGGCTATCCATTGCGGTGCCCGGTGCCAAACCAATCCCTTACTGTGTTTTTCACTTGTTTGTTCCGTTCGCTTCCCGGCCCACGCAGAAAAGCGGAGACTGAGTTTTGTGTTTATTTGTCGGGAGCGATCAAGTCTGCGGAACAAATGAATTTTGGTGGAGCTATACAGGATAGCCGATCTTTTGGGATGTATTTTTTTAAAGAAAAAACGGAATTTGTTTCATTCAGCTGTGGCTCTGTGGATTATTGTTGGCACATGAATGGGGGCTAATCATTTGAAGTAGGTATGCAGCGTATCCAAAAATAGCTCCCGCTGCCCCGCAGAAACGACCAACGTAACGCCGTTCTGGAGTACTACGTGGCCTCCCTTGCCCCGAACATATTTTTTGATATGCCGCAGGTGAATCGTATGCGAGCGGTGAATACGCGCAAAAGACCATTCCGGCAGCATTTGCTCTACTTCCCGCAGGGTTTTGCACACCAGAATCTGCCGTTTGTCGGTAAAGTGCAGCGTTGTGTAGTTGCCATTAGCTTCCAGGTAGGCAATATGCTTTACCTTTTCGAAGCATAGCCCCTCCATTGTTGGCAACAAAATCTTGCCGCTTCTGCCCGTCTCAGAGGTCGCTGGCGGCTCAAAATTGCGCTCTGGCCCAATGGAGACCGAACGGGCAGCCCCTTTTGCTTCGGAGAGGCCTGTAGGGCTGATCGGAAATGAGATGGCGTTCAACATAGCAGCGTGATTTGATAGAAAATGAAAGTGCGGCCTACCTAAAATTCGAGGGTTAAAGTCGGTCATCTGGTGAAGGTGGGCCACATTCCACTTTTGGTTTGATGGTACAAAAGTAGTAGGTCTTGCTGCGGCTGCCAACCCAACTTTTTACCATAAGTCAGGTTTCCGGGCTGGTTTTTAGGTTTGGCAAACTACTAAAATAGGCGCATTTTTGAGCGTACAAACGCAACATGGCCAAGACTTCTTCCGACAAACTCTACAAACTCATCCAGACGCTTTCCCCGGCGGAAAAACGCTATTTCCGTCTGTTCGTGCGCGGCAAGACCGCCCGCGACAGTAAGTACCTGCAACTGTTCGAGGGTATGGCAGCGATGGAAGAACTGGACGAAGGACTACTGAAAAATAAAATTTATAAAGGCCAGGCAGTAGAGGGCAAAAAATACTCGGAGCTGAAAGCCTACCTCTATGATCTGCTGCTAAAATGCCTGCAATCCTTTGATGAGCAGCACTCGGTGGAGTACCGATTGAACCAATTGCTCCAAGGCGTAGCCGTACTATTCAAGCGCGGCCACTACGACGACTGCCGCGAACTACTCTACAAAGCCGAAAAAATGGCCGAACAGTACGAATACTTTGGGCACCAATTGGAGATCGTTGGGTGGGAAAAGCACTTGGCCTACACCCTGATGGACGTGGACTTCTTGCACAAAAACCTGGAACAGTTGCACTACCGGGAAGACCATGCCTTGGAACAGTTGCGCAATGCTACCGACTACCGCAAAGCATTTTTCAGGGTCTATACCAGCATCAAACGGGAAGCGATGCAACGTGGAGCAGACCGCTTGACCCACCTGCGAGATGCCGTCCAACAAGCAGCCTTTGGCGACCCTGAGCTGGCCACTTCGCACAAAGCACGGGTAACTTACTACCGGACGCTCAACCTCTACCACTATGCCGTGGCCGAATACGCGGAATTCTACGAGACTGGCCAGAACCTGATTGCGCTATTGGAGTCGCAACCCCATTTTTTGAAGGAGAATATTGCCGATTACATTGCCGCCTTGAGCAATCTTATCCTGTCCTGCGGTCTGTTGGGAAAATACCAGGAAGTAGAATTAGCCCTGCAAAAACTGCGCAATCTGACGGCTTTAACAGTGGATGATCGCCAAAAAATACACCGCCAGTACTTTACCAACCGCTTTGCCCTTTGTACCCACACTGGCGAATTTGAGCAGGCGCGGCAGGAAATGATCCATTGCCAACGCGAGGCCGCCGAGTTTGACCCCCACCATTATGAGACGGCCAGTTTCTATTTTCAGTACTGCATCATCTGTTTTGGCTGCGGCGACTTCAGCACGGCCTTGGATTATCTCAACCAATGGCTCAACCAGCCCCGTTCCGTGGACCGGGAGGATTTACAAAGTCTGGGCCGGATGCTTCTGCTCATTTTGCACTTCGAAATGGGCAATCTGGTGTTGCTGGAATCCCTGCTGCGCTCGGCGACCCGTTTCATGCAAAAGAAAAACCGCCTGTTCGAGCTGGAACGGCGGTTTATCCATTTCATGGCCGATCTGATGCGGGCGGCTACCCGTGCGGAACAGCAACCTTTCCTACAGAAAATGAAGGCAGAGTTTCAGATACTACCGGGCGCAAAATCGCTGCTGCAAACCATCGATCTCGAAGCCTGGCTCGAGAGCAAGATCAACGGTCGAAGTTTTGCAGCAGCGTTACGTCTCAAACGGAAAGCCGAATCGGTAGTTTCCACTCAATAAGTGGCGGTGGGGGCTGGGCTGGCCAGGTTTTCGTCCGCATCCGCCCGCGTGTCCACCGCTGTCCAGCGGGTACGATAGCTAAACCGACGGCCTTTGATGGTCATGTAGCCGCCTTTGACTTGGCTCATTTCTTGCTGATCGAGACTGGTCACGAAGCTCTGCACTTGCAATTCGGTGAGGGTAAATTTTTCCTTGTCCATACGGGATGAGCTTTAAAATTTTGATGAAATGGTGTGTTCGGAAAACTCCACGAAAGATACCCACGAACGGAAAAGGCGCGTTGACCAACTTTTTTAAAAAGTCAGGTTTCTGGCGCAGCCGCTTTAGACTTTCCAAGTTTTTAAAACTTGGAAAGTCTGCACATGATAATCAAAGATAACGGAAAACCAGTTCTGGTTCAAATCCATTACGAATCAGGGCCGCCGCTGTTTTTTCGCGGACATGGTCATCGCCCGCGTAGTGCTGCCGCCTTTTGGCCAGCAGTTCCTGTAGCGTTTGCAGGTACGCCTCTTCTTCGATGGAAGCTAGGGCTTGTTTGACTATTTGTGGGTCAATGTCGCGCATCCGCAACTCTTGCCGGATACGGATGCGCCCCCAATGGTTCATCCGAAATTTGCCGCTCGCAAAAGCCAGCGCGAAACGCTCTTCATCAAAAAATTTATCTTCGCGCAGCGCCTCGAAAATCTGCTCGGCCTCTGCGCCGCGCATACCCAGTTCAGTGAGCCGGACACGTACCTCCTTAGGACAGCGATCGCGGTAGGCGCAGAAGTTCTCCAGCTTGAGCAGGGCTTCATCCACCGTGAGAGGTTGGGTGAGTTTTTTTCTTTGGAAAGGCATAAGCAAAAATAAAAAAAGTCCAACGATTTGCACCGTTGAACTTTTTGCGGACCGGACGGGACTTGAACCTTATATTTTGGTAACAGATGAAAAGAACAAAAAAGGGGCTTGTTAGGCTTCAAGTGGGGTGAACACTACCACTATCTGTTAAGGCTTGCCAAATTAGCCAAAAAAAACGTACCCAAAAACGTACCCAAACCAAAAACTCACTTTACTTTTGACCGTGTTCAACACCAAACTTTCGAGCCATGCCAAAAGTAAAAGGAATACCTAACGTCCGCTTTATTCTCCAAAGTACAAAAGAGCCAAAGGTGCCTTCCTATGTTTTTCTGTATTTCGTGTACAAGGGCCAGCGACTTAAATATTCCACCGGCGAAAAAGTTTGCCCGGAAGCCTGGGCCAAGGGCCGGGCAATTGCCAACCGCAAATATCCGCAAAATACGGACGTGAATTTGCGCCTTAACGATTTGGAAAACCATACTATTGAGATTTACCGGGAAACAGCCGGACAGATTGACCCGGTTGAATTTCGCCGGGAACTGGACTACCGTATGGGCTACGTCGTTCGCCCGGAAAACGAAAAAAGGAAAATACCCACCCTGCTACAATTTATCGAAGATTCTTTGCAGGAACGGGCAAAACAACCCTATGCAAACCAAAGCACAATTTCTGCCGTGGGCAAAGTGCAAAAGCATCTTGTTGCCTATGCACAGGAAAAAGGCAAAAAACTCACTTTCGAGGAAATAAGCCAAGCGTTTTTCCATGACTTCAAAGCCTGGCTATTTGGTGCGCCGCGTAACCTTCAAACGAACTATGTCCACAAACTTTTTAGCGTCCTGAAAATGTTCATGCGGGATGCAAAGCAACGCGGTTATCATTCGTCGGATGCTTTCGAGGGCTTCAAAATCGGAAAGGAAAAAATGACCAAAATAGCCCTGTCATTCGATGAACTTGAAGCCATGT
>JAYUXG010000248.1:0-1712 GCA_043753125.1 Saprospirales bacterium
TGAGCGTACCGCCCTGACAATCAGGCAGTTCCAGCGTGGCCATCGTAGTGGCCGGGTTGGGGTGGATGCGGATGCCACTGGCACAAAGCAAGGGCGGCTTTATCACCAGCGTATCCTCCGGTGGCTGCAGGCCATCGATGCCCAGCGTATCGCAGGGCGAGCCGGGTACGTCGAAGAGGCGGAAGTGGGGGAAGTTGGGGGTAGAAAAGGCGTGGTAGCCAAGCAGGTGTACATCACGTTGTACAAACGCACAGTCCAGTCCTTTTTTGTCCGGCTGGCGGATCACGTGCAGGTAGCGGGACCCATTGCTGGTACTCATATATATTTTATGGTCCGGGGCCAGCATGAGCTGATAAAAATTAACGGGTACCCCTACTTCAACAAATCCATCGAAAACACCGACCGTTGCACTACTATTAGCTAAACGTTGGGCCGTCACATCAAATTGGTACAAATGATCGGTAGCCGATGTATACAAGTAACGACTACTGGGGGAAAAAGCCACGCCAGCGGCAAAGGAAACTTCGCTGGGGAAAGGCACAACGACCGGGTTGGACAACAGCCCCGTACAGCGATCAAAATCAAAGACCTGTAGTCCGGGGGGCCAACTAAGGTTGGCGTACTTTTTCCCATTGGGGGAGAAAGTTGCCTGGATGCCCCAGCTGTACACCGTGACCGGCTGGCCCAAATTACGTTGGACAATAGGCGCACTGATCCCTTGCGGAGAAAGCAGGAACACGTAATAAGTCGGTGCATTCAACTTCGGCAGTACGATCCACCAATCCCGGCCGTTGGCGTGGCGCACTGCGGTCAGCATATCCACAAAGGTATCCCGCCCGCCCAGCTGATTCTTGGCCGTCACCGCGCCCAGGTCGGCCCCCTTGGTCATATCCACCACGGTATATAATAGTTCCTCGATCAGCCTTTGTTGGCCCGGGCGATGGAGATGCAGCAAAATGTACTTCTCGGGGTGGCCCGGGTGAGGCAGCGCCATCGCGCCCTGTTGGGTATGGTAACCATTCCCCAGCGAACAGGTTTGTGCGTAAGCAAGGCCGCCACGTTGATGCCATCCCCGTTTTCCATTATCGCATGCTGTCGGTTTGCGATCTGGCAACCGTTAAAATAAAATAACAGATTTCCTAATGAATCGCTTATGGTGGCAGAAGCATCAAGAGCAAAGGGGATATCGAAATAGCTAGCGATGGGAGGATTAGTCGCGAATTTTAGCATCGTTCCACCAAAGCCCTGAATGGAATCTCCAAAGTTGTTGCCAAACAGCCAGGTATCGTCAAATTTTGCCTGGGCATCCGCTAAAAGCGGGAAGAAAAATAAGGCAATCATCCACTGTGTTTTCATAACCAGCACGATTTAAAAGCCAAGCAGCCCTCTTCCGGAACACCGGAAAAAGGCCGCTTGGACTCATGGTTAGAAGTTAGTGGATGACGACGAATTTAGCCGCGCTGGGAGGGCCTGCCACGGGTTGGCAAACCAAAAAGTACAGGCCGCCTTCCAAACTATATGCCGAGTTATTTGCGCAGTGATATAAAAAGTATTCTTCATGGGCAGTCAATATTTTTGAAAGAAATGGAAAGGTAAGCATTCAGCAAACCACTCACCGCACCACCGCCAAAGACCGCATCACCCCCTCGCCCCCGCCCGTGCGGATGCGCAAAAAGTACAGCCCTGCCACGTAGCGCGACACATCCAGCGGC
>JAYUXG010000249.1:0-4448 GCA_043753125.1 Saprospirales bacterium
GATTTTAAATACCACGAGTTTTTCGATGCCGACGGGCAGATATTGATCGCCGACGTTGGGCATTATGAGTCCGAACAGTTCACAATCCACTTATTAGAGGAGATTATCCGGGAGAAATTTCCTACTTTTGCGCTCCATTGCACGGATTTGAACACAAATCCCGTGTTTTATGGCTAAAAAGCCTCAAAACTCCATTGCCAATCCATTTATTCACCCTTCACCCAACAATATACAATGGCTGTAGAAGCAACCGTTGCCGAAAAACTGCAAATGCTGTGGAATTTGCAGCAGATTGATTCCCAACTGGATGAAATCCAAATCCTGAAGGGCGAGCTGCCCATGGAAGTGGCCGACTTGGAGGATGAGATCGCCGGTCTGGACACCCGCATTAAGAAACTGAAAGCTAACCTTAAGGAGAGCGAACAGGAAATCAGCAAGATGCAGTCCACGACCAAAGAGGCCGATGCGAACATCAAGCGCTACCAGAAGCAGCTGGACGACGTAAAGAACAACCGCGAGTACGAGGTGCTGCAGAAGGAGATCGAACTCGCCAAACTGGACATCCAGCTAATGGACAAAAAGGTAAAGGAGGCTAAGAGCCAACTGGACCTGAAAAAAGACAGCGTTACGGTGGCCGAGTCCCGTTTCGATGCCAAACAGGGCGAACTGGACGCCAAGAAAGTAGAGTTGCAGAGTATTATCGAAAAAACGGAACAGGAGGAGAACAAGCTGCGTGGCCAAAGCGAAAAAGCCCGTCAGGGCATCGAAGAACGCTTGATAAAGGCCTACGACAAGACCCGCCGCACCTATCGCAACGGACTCTCGGTGGTGACGGTGGAGCGCAACTCCTGTGGTGGTTGCTTCAACAATGTGCCACCTCAAGTACAGCTGGAGATCGGTCTGCACAAAAAGATCCTGGCCTGCGAACACTGCGGTCGAGTCTTGGTCGACACCTCCATTGCCTACCCGGAATCCGTCGTGGAAGCGTAAGTTGTTAACAGTGTATTAATTATTTAAGTGAGGCCTCCCCGAATATAGCGTTCTGGGAGGCCTTTTTGATGGTTTTTCGACAGATGCGCAGATTTTCGTCGGAAATTTTGTTAAAACCCTTCGGCAATTCGGCGCATCTCCGTTTCTTGCATTGTTCTTTTAATATGTATAGTTTCAACGCCGCGCCAATGTTCCCGTATCGGTTACGCCTACTGCTCATTTTTCTCTCTTTTCTGCTCGTCCACACGGTGGCCCAATCGCAAGAATACACGGTATTCGACAGCCTCCCGCAGCTACAAAAACGTGTCCAGCAAAACAGCCAGAACACCACTTTGGTCATCAATTTTTGGGCCACTTGGTGCAAACCCTGTGTGGAAGAACTCCCTTCCTTCGATGAGCTCAATAAGCAATACGCTGGGCAAAACGTACGAGTGATGCTGGTAAGCTTGGATTTCAAGAGCAAACTCAAGACCAATTTCATTCCTTTTTTAGTGGCGCACAAGCTGTTGTCGGAAGTAATCCTCTTTGCCGACCAAGATGCGAACACCTGGATCCCCCGTATCCATGAGGCCTGGGACGGAGCCATCCCCGCTACCATCGTGCTGCGTGGTAGCACCAAAATGTTCCACACCGGTAAGTTTGAGACCTACGAGGAGCTGGAAACATTTGTGCAGCCCTTCCTTGGGGCCATTGACGATTCGTCAAAAAACTAATCTTTCCGGGTTATTTTTACCTCCCTTTTGCCCTGATTGCCCCCTTTCCTGGCTTTCCTATTCCGATTATATTTAATATCTCTTTTATCCATGAAAAAACTAGCCTTTTTGGTTACCCCCCTGTTGCTAGTAGGCATAGCCCTGCTCTTCTCCAACTCCACCCAGAAAACCGCCTATGTGGTTGGTGACCAGGCAGCGGATTTTTCGCTCAAGAATGTGGATGGCAACATGGTCTCGCTCTCCGACTACCACAACGTGTCCGGCTATATAGTGGTCTTCACCTGCAACCATTGCCCCTACGCCCAGCTATATGAACAGCGTATCATGGACATTAACAAAAAATACGCCTCCAAAGGTTTCCCGTTGATCGCCATCAACCCAAACAGTCCTGCCGTGGTGTGGGAAGACAGCTTCGAGGAAATGCAAAAACGGGCCAAGCTCAAGAAGTACAGCTTTCCCTATTTGTTCGATGAGGAGCAATCGGTGTATCCGAAATTTGGGGCTACGCGCACCCCCCACGTTTTTATCCTGGATTCGAGCCGGGTGGTGCGTTACATCGGGGCCATCGACGACAATGCCGAATCACAGCGTGACATCAAGCACAACTGGGTAGAAGATGCCATCGAGGCTCTCCAGCGCGGAGAACAGCCTACTCCTGACTACACTCGTGCTGTGGGTTGCACCATCAAGAAAAAGCCATAAGGCAATAAGCAAATTGGCAAAAGGCAATAGCACATTCCCCCGTTAATTTGCCTGTGTTGCCCATTTGCTCCTTGCTTTTTGCAAATTGCCCATTTGCCTATTGGCTCCGCTGTACCCGCTCCCAAAGGACAGACTGTTGGCCGCGCATATAGCGCAAAAACCCGGCGTACTGAGCGTAATTCATCACGCAGAAATAATAAGGTACAAACAGTGCCTTGAACCGCAATTTGCGCTGCTCCAGTAGGTAGCCCACCAACGCCGCCGCGTAAAACAGCAGTTGCAACAGCAGCATCATGGTGTAAAATCTGCTCTCCCTGGCCAGGTAAAGATTGGCCAGCAAGATAACAGGCAATAAGGCCGGGGCCAGCGTCCAGCGCAGTACCCGGTGGGAGAGGTACTGAAAAGAGAGTATGCCGTAGCGGAAAATGTTCAGCAAAGGGGCCAACCGCACGATGGCCTGCCAGCTGCCCGCAGCGATCCGCACCTTGCGTTTCAGTTCCTCGCGTACCGAGGCCGAGGAGCTTTCCACGGCATACGCGCCTGGCTCGTACTGTACCCGGTAGCCCTTTTGCGCAATCCGCATGGTCAGGTAAAAGTCTTCCACGATGGTGTCCGTTGGCACGTCTTCGTAGGCCTCCCGGCGAAAGGCAAACAGCTCGCCCGCCGCTCCCACGACCGACCACAGTTGCGCGTCCCAACGTTTCAAGGTGCTTTCGTAGCGCCAGTAAATGCCCTCTCCGGCACTGCTGGCATTGTCCTTTTCACCCAGTGAAATGCGTTTTTCGCCCGCTACCGCTCCCACCTGCGGATTGGCAAAATGCCCGACCAGACGGCGCAGGGCCTCTGGGTTGACGAGCGTGTTGGCATCGGTGCTGACGACAAAGGGGGTTTGGATAAAGCGTATGGCCCGCTGAAACGCCGCGATCTTTCCCTGCCTTTCCGGTTGGTGCAACAGCTCCCAACGTACGTCCGGCGGATAAGGATACTGATTGACCAGTGTCGGCGTGGCATCGTTGGAACCATCGGTAACGAAGACAAACCGGACCCGATCGCGTGGGTAGTCCAATAACAATGAATTGGCGATCTTATGATCGATCCAGTCGGCTTCATTGTAGGCACATACGACAAAAGTGACTTCTGGCAGGCCCTCGGCAAAGAATGTTGCCACGGGCCGGACCTTCTTTCTGAATTGAAGGAACAAACGGACCACCAATCCATAGCCCAGATAGGCGTAGAATAGGACGGCAAGGCCAAACCAAAAAAGAACAGTGAGCGCGGCGGACATGGACAAAGAGGATGATAAAGGCAAGGCGAGCCGCCGGAGGAGCCGCCGGAAAGGATGCAAAGGTAGTGTGGAAAGAATTTGCAACTTCCCAGAAGGGGGAAAAATTGCGGAAACGAGTAAATTTGCAAACGGCTGGGTCTTCTAAAAGAGACAGGGCTAAAAAACTTTTCGTTGAAAAGATTTAATAGTAAAAATATAATAAAAATTATTTATATATAATAAATTGATTTTAAAAGAATTACTTGTACGCTATGTGCGATGGCAATTATGATGGAGATATATAATCAGTTTTAGCTTGGCAAGATATTTGAAATCTGTAACGAGACTCTTAACTTTGTAATAACGAATGCACACATATCGCCCGCCAACGGGCAAATGGCTTGGTCAATTATGCTCAATCCCGGCCCTTTTCTCCATTGTGTGCATTGTTCTACCGATTACACTTTGCTATTTGCTCCCACTTGCTCACCAGCCAACCGTGCCCCCGCCACACGGAATGCAGAGTGACCCGCTATAGCAATTTCGTCTAAGATTTTCCTGAATTTACCGAGTACAATTGGCCTTTTGGCTTAGTTATTGTCTTTTGATGCAAATAATGGCATTAAGGCATGATTTTTTAATTAGAATAACCTGCTAACGATACCAATTCCCCATGCGCAAAAAAGCACTCATTATTGAAGAGAATGACAGCCTCCGCCACCTGCTCAGCAGCTTTCTGGCCAAAGAATTTGACGCGCTGGCAGTGCGGGGTGGCTTTG
>JAYUXG010000250.1:0-10711 GCA_043753125.1 Saprospirales bacterium
TATGCAAAGCAAAGGCGTTGTCAGATTTTTCCTCATTGCACTCACCATAGTATGTGCGTATCAGTTTGCGCTCGTGATTCCCACGAACAAAATAGAGCGTGATGCCCGGCGCTACGCCAAAGATATGTTAGTCCGGGATGCTACCATGACGGAGCAGCAACATTATGCGGGCTATCTGGACTCCCTGTCCAGCGAGACAGTCTTCAGCATTCCATACATCAAGAAATTCACCTACGCCGACCTGAAGAAAAGCCAGTTGGCCATGGGCCTCGACCTGAAAGGCGGTATGAGTGTGCTGTTGCAGGTGGACTTGCGCGACTTCATCAAGAATCTGGCTGGCAACTCGACCGACCCCGCTTTTACGGCGGCACTGGATAAGGCTACCGACGCCCAGCGTACCCAACAAGCCGATTATATCGCCTTGTTTGCCCAGGCTTGGAAAGAAACCAGCGGGGGCAAACCGCTTGCCTCGGTGTTCGCTCGCAATGAGTCGCTCAAAAGTGAGATCAAGTTTGATTCGCCCGATGCCGACGTATTGCGCACCGTGCGTGAGAAAGCCGACAATACCGTGGGCGAGACTTACAAGCGTCTGAAGCAGCGGATCGACAAACTCGGCGTGGTACAGCCCAATGTCAGCCTGGATAAAAGCCGCGACCTGATCCTGGTCGAATTGCCTGGCATTGACAACCCCGAATTGGCCCGTGAGGTGCTGCAACGCTCCGCCAAGCTCGAGTTCTGGGACACTTACCGCATCGGCGACAACGGGGTGCGCGACGCCCTGATCGCTGCCGATACAAAATTGAAAAATATAGCTTCCAATGATACTACGACGCAGGCCACTCCTGCGCCAATGGATACGACCTATGCATATCCGATCAACCCGGCCACTAACCAACCGGATTCGACGAAGCCGCAGGAGATGGTATTGACGCCCAAAGCACCGGGTACCATAGCGGCTGGCCCACTGCTTTCAGCCCTTTCTTTCAGTATGCAGGGCGGCGGTGCGGCATTGGGCTACGCCGACAAAAACAAGATGCAGAAGATCAGCGAGTACTTGGCTCGTCCGGACATCAAGCCGTTGTTTCCCGCCGATATGGACTTCCGCTGGGGCCAAAAGCCCGTGCTGGACGATGGTCGTGAAGGCGACAGCGGCGAAGGCAAGTATGAGTTGTATGGCATCAAAAAATTCCGTGGTTCGGAGAATGCACGCCTGGACGGCTCGGTGGTAACCAGTGCCAGTGCCCAGCCCGATGCGAACGGTTCCATCGCGGTCAGCCTGACTATGAACAACGAGGGTGCCAAGACTTGGGCCGATATGACGCGCAAAGCCGCCGACAATGGTAACCGCGAGATCGCCATTGTGCTGGACGACGAGGTGGTGAGTGCTCCCCGGGTTATCAACCCGATTACTGGTGGCAGCTCCTCTATCAGTGGTGATTATGCCCTCGATGACGCCAAAAACCTGGCCAGCATCTTGGAAGTAGGCAAGCTGCCCGCCGGAACGCACATCGTGCAGGAGAGCCAGGTTGGACCTTCCCTGGGTGCCGAAAATATCAGCAAGTCTTTGACTACCATGTTGTTGGCGGTGGGTCTGCTCTGCGCCTTCATGATCGCTTACTATAACCGGGGTGGGGTCATCAGCGTGGTTGCGCTGTTGGCCAACTTGTTCTTTATTATCGGTACGCTGGCCTCGATGGGTACGGTACTGACACTGCCGGGCATTGCCGGTATCGTGCTGACGCTGGCTGCCGCAGTAGATGCCAACGTGGTCATTTATGAACGCATTCGAGAAGAGCTGCGCAATGGCCTTTCGATGGGCAAGGCCGTGGCGGCTGGCTTCACGCGGGCACTTTCTGCCATTTTGGATGCCAACGTCACCACCTTGCTGACGGCAATGGTCTTGATTTATTTTGGCCTTGGCCCGATCAAGGGCTTTGGTACGGTGCTGCTGGTTGGTATTCTGAGCTCGCTGTTCACTGCCATTCTGGTAGGACGCTTGATCACCGAATGGTGGATGGAGCGCGGCGGTGAGGTCAACTACAGCCGTCCCTGGTCAGAAAATTGGCTGGTGGGCTTCCACTACGATTGGATGGGCAAGCGCCGCTACGCCTATATGTTCTCGGCAGCCATTATTTTGATCGGCCTGATCTCTTTCTTTACCCGCGGCTTTGAGCTGGGTGTGGATTTCAAGGGGGGCTACTCTTACAACGTGCAGTTTGCTCAACCCGTGGATGTGGAGCAGATCCGCAGCTCGCTGACCCAAGCGTTCGGCGGCAACCCGATCATCAAGGCGGTAAGCACGGAAAACACCTACAACATTACCACTTCGTACCTGATTAATGAGACTGGTCCCACCGTGGCTGATCAAGTGGCTGCCAAATTGCACGAAGGCCTGAAAAGTGCCAGTGCGGTGGAGAATGACTTGGCTATGTTCAAGAAGACAAACGCGGCTGGCACGCACATTGCCTCTTCCAGTCAGGTTGGCCCGACCGTTGCTGACGACATCCGGAGTTCCTCGTTTTATTCCGCTTTTGCAGCCCTGTCGTTGATCTTCTTGTTCCTGTTGATCCGTTTCCGCCGTTGGCAGTTTTCGTTGGGTGCAGTACTGTCATTGTTTCACGACGTGCTTATCACGCTGACTTTCTTTACGCTGCTGCACGGCCTGGTGCCCTTCTCACTGGAAATAGACCAGGCCATTATCGCCTGTATCCTGACGGTGATCGGCTTTTCGGTGAACGACACCGTGATCGTGTATGACCGTATCCGAGAATTCATCAATACCTTCAGTGGTCGGCGGAAAGAGGAAGTCTTCAATCTGGCCATCAACACCACGTTGAGCCGGACCCTGATCACCTCGGGTACCGTGTTTCTGGTGGTATTCCTGCTGTTTGTGTTTGGCGGCAGTGCGATCAAGGGCTTCGCCTTTGGTATGTTGGTAGGTATTTTCTTCGGCACGTATTCCTCCGTGTTTGTCGCCTCCGCGTTGGTGGTCGACTTGATCAAGGAAGAGTTTGTATCTGGCACCGGCAAATCCATCCCGGCGGCGACTACTACGGCTAAAGATGCTACCAAACCAGTTAGGACGAAAAAGACACCTACTCCTACGACTAAATAAGAGTACACTTTGCCAAAGGTTTTTTACTTTTGGAAAATTTGGTTAAACAAGATAACTAGTACCTCGAACCCTTGGAAAGTTTTACACTTTCCGAGGGTTTTTCGTTTTAGAAGCTACTAGTCAAACTACGTCCAATTTTGTGATACTACCTTATCTCTGCCAGTACCTGTTTTCTGGATTAGACTTGTTGCGAAAGTTGGTTCCCATAACCCCGCGATTTATCGCGGGGAACGAGCAACGATCAATGCTGGGCTTTAGCCCAAAAGCGACAGCTTGTTTTGGGCTAAAGCCAAGATTTGTTGACTGTTTGCACCCCGGACTAAAGTTCTGGGGTTATATGAATAGGCTTTCGCAAGAAATCTATCGCTTAGTTTCCCCCTTTTATCAGTTCGATATATCCACTTAACGGCTCGGACCGCAAAGAAAGGCCATCCACCCGGCGCTCGAATACTTTGCAAACGTAGAAATAACTGCCTTCCGCCAATTCCTTACCAGCGGTATTGGTACCAGCCCAATTAATGGCCGGATCGGTAGTGGTGAACACCAGATTGCCCCAACGATTGAATATTTGCATTTCTACTCGCTCCACAAACCGCCAGCCGGGGAAAGGCATGAACACGTCGTTGTGGCTGTCCCCATTGGGGGTAAAAGCATTGGGCAATACGTATTCGGGGCAATTGTCCACGCAGATAGTAAGGCTCAATGGACTTTCATTGCCTGCCGAATCGACGGCTGACACAGCATAGCAGCCGGTCAACCCGTTGTCCAGCAAGTGGGTATAATCCGTATTTCCCGCTTCCTGTTGGGTATCAATGATGACCAGAGGCTCTTCCGTGCTGGGAGCGTACCAGATGTTGTACTGTACCACATCCTGCGAACCATCGCAGGTCTGATTGGGATTAGTCCAGCGCAAGTTGTTTTCATAAGGCGGGTCGGGCAAGGGGCCACCCTGACTGTTGCAAAGATTGTTGATGGGAAGCAGTTCCGGTGCACAGGGAGCCAAGGTATCCAGGGGGCTGCCACAGGCTCGTTGGGAGTCATTGATCAATGGGCTGGGCAGTCCGGCCACGCTATAGGTGCCTTCACTGCGAATGTAGTAACAGTATTCCTGCCCATTCACCAGGCTCCGGTCGGCGTATTTTGTATCTGCCGTGCTGGCAATGGAATCAAATTGCCCGGCTGCATTTCGACGGAAAATGGCGTAGCTGTAGTTTTCCCAAGGTACATCTTCCTGCCAGGAGAGCAGGTTGGTCTCGTCGGTGGATATTACCGTCAGAAAAACGGAGGACGCAGCCGTGGTCGTGCCGAGCGGGGTGGCCTCGCCGCGCACGTAAAAAGCGATTTTATAACGATAAGGTTGCCCTAAGGTGTTCAGGTTTTGGTCCAAAAACATGGTATCGTTGGCCTGCCAGAAGGTAGGGGAGGTAAAAGAAGCACCGGCCACTTCCTGAAAATTGCCACCCGTGAAACCGGGTGCGCGCAACAACTGATAGCGGTAGGGGCCAGCGTTGATCACCGTATCCAGTTCAGTGGCAGAAGGTTTGGTCCAGATCACCTTTATTTGCCCATTCGCGGCATCGGTCTCCTGCACCGATACATTGGTCAGGAGCGGCAAGTCGCGCGGCAGCTGAATGCAGACTTCCTGCGAGGGCAGGCTTTCCACCACGTTGTATGGGTAGCCGCCCGCCGAAATGCGGGCGAATTTGCCCAGCACCCGATAGCAGTAGGTGCGACCACCTTCTACGTTGATGTCCTTAAAGTAATATCGCCCATCCTGCACTTGCTTAGTCACAAAAACAACCTGGGTATAGCCTTTACCAGCCAAGCCTGGGGTGCAGGTATCAATGGCAAAAGGCTTAGTGCCTTCACGTCGCCACACCGAAAACCCGTAGAAATAGTTGTCGGCGGTGTTTTCGCAGACATAAGGCTTGGCCCAGGTGATTTCGAGGGTTCCCTGTTTGGTAGCCGCTTGCACATCTTCGGGCGGTGGTCCCACTACCTTGATGGAGACTGTTTTCAGGTCGGCGAGCTGGGCTGTGGTGCTGTCCTGCGAATCCACCGCTTTGAAGACCACGGAATACGGTTGGTTGGAAATATGTTCGCAGGTAGTTTGCCAGCGGAAAGTGCCCGCTAGCGGGGGCCGCTGAAAGCCCGCCGGGCCATCGAAAGTGGCGTGGCTGATGAGGGTATCTGCCAAAGGACCGCCCAAAGCCGTGAGCTGCACGTAGTCGCCGGTATCAGGGTCGGTAGCAAACACCGGAAATTCGATGGTCGTACCAGCCACTACGCATAATTTATCGACGGTCTCCACATCGGGCGGGTTGTTTTCACACCGATCCACAAAAATCTGCATATCCCGGATGGTGGTATCAATCGGGACGCCTCCGCGCCAGGAAACGACGATGAAGGCCAAATTGTATTCACCGGCTGCCTGGGGCGAAAACCACGAAATAATGCCGGTTCGTTCATCCAATTGCAGGGTGTTGTTGGCCCCTGGTACGATCTGGTCGGGATAGCTGTAGTTGGGGACGGGCGTATTCAATGCCTGCAAAGGCACGATGAGCTGGTACGACAAACTGTCGCCCTCCGGGTCAAAGGCATTGGGGTTATGCAGGAAAATCTTGCCCACACAGGCATTATCGATCGGCGGTTGCAGCAGATAAGGCGTGGTATTATTGCCGCCGAACTGGGGGTCCTGAAAAGAATAAATGGTCTCGATATGGAAAGGAACATTGTCCGAGGAAGGCGGGTTGACGTTGATAATGCCAGCAATGCGGTTGGGGTCAGTCATCGAAATGCGATAGGTGGCTGGCCCGGCGAAAGTATGCTCCGCTTCGTAGATGTTGTATTTGATGTCGTTGGGGTAGGGCAATCCGTTCATATTGGTGCGCGGCACCGATTCCATTATCCCATCGCCCCAATTAATGGTCAGGGTATCGCGGTCGGCATTCACGCTGCTGGTCCGGGTCCAAGTGATAATGGTAGCTTTTACGGTGAGCGGGCCAATCTGCTGGATATGAATCTCCCCCGCCCGGTTGTGGGTGGCCAGCAGGGCAAAGGGCAACAGACAGCAAAGCGTGGGCAAAAAGAGGGTTCGTACTATTAATCGCATGGTCTATTTAGTTTAGAGCGGTTTAAAATGGGCACCCGCCGAAGCCCCCCTCCTTTGCCTAAAAGGGCTTTGTCGGGCAAGGAGGAACGGACTACAAGATTAAAATATTTTTCCTGTAAACCCCAAAAAAACCTTTGGGTTTGCCATTTTTGCCAAAACTCTGGCCACCCCGAACAAATTTTTGCCCACTCTTCTTCACCACTCCTCTTTGCGTATGCTGCTTTACAACGTCACGGTCACCATTGATCTCGAAATACACGACGATTGGGTGCGCTGGATGCGCGAGGCCCACATCCCCGACATCATGGCCACGGGCAGCTTCCTCTCCTATCGGATGTGCCGACTGCTCGGACATGAACACGAGGACTCGGAGATCTACGCCATGCAGTACTTGGTGAAAGACATGGCGCATCTGTTGCGCTATCAACAGGAGTTCGCGCCCGAACTGCAAGCCCAGCACAAGGCGCGGTACGAGGGGCGGTACGCAGTCTTTCGGACGGCGATGGAATTGGTGGATCATAATGAGAAGATGTGAGCATTTCTTTTGAAAACAAAACTTATCCTAATCTATGAAACGTCTGCGCTTTCCCATGTTGTTTGGTTTTCTGCTTATTGCCGCACTTGCCGGAGCCCAGACCCGTCCTTATATTGATAAAAATCTGGCCGACCTGGGGCACCTGCCGGAGGGCAAACCGCGGATTACGGCCCTGGTCAATCTGGCTTATGGCTACCTGACTTTCAATGGGGACTCGGCCCGGTATTATGCCCGTGAAAGCCTGCGGCTGGCCCGTAAAGTGGGAGATGGCTGGGGAGAAGCCACTTACTACATTTGGGAGGCTACGGTCCAACAGCAACAGGGTTTGATGGAGCAGGCTTCCGCTAACCTGGATACAGCACTCCAGATAGCCACTGGTTTGCACGACAATGTCCTGATCGCCGGCACTTACCAGACCAAGGCCAACGTTTTGTCGCTGAATGATGAAGGTTTTGCCGCGTTGACCTTTATGGAAAAAGCCGAGCAATTTGCCAGCTATACCCGAAAAGGGCAACTTAAAGCCCGTATACAAATAGATAAGGCCCGGATTTACCAGTCTATTGAAGAAATAGAAAATGCAATGACTTCTTATCTGACGGCTATTCACCTGGCCGATAGCATGGGGCGGGATGATCTCCTTGCCCACGCCTATACCGGAATTGGCGGGCTGTATATTTACACCGAGGACGCAGCCAAACTGCGGGAAAATGCGGAAAAATCCATGGCCCTGGCAATCAGAGCAGGCAGCCCTTTCCTCCAGGCGCAGGCCACCTACAAGTTGGGGGTTGCGGAGGCAATCAGTGGCCATTACGAAGCCGCCAGGCAAAAGATGGAAGAATCGTTGGCCTTACATCAGCCCACCGATCGCTCGTTCGATAAGGCACAGGTGACGCTCGATCTGATCAAAGTGCTGGCGCAGCTTAAACAGTACGACCGGGCTGAGGCATTGATGACCGGTCTGGATTCAACCTTATTAAGTGCTGATAAGGATCAAAACTACGAATATAAGTTGGCCAAAGCCAAGTTATTGGAAGAGATGGGTCAGTTGGATGAGGCCGAAAAGTGGCATCAGGACAATGTGAAAACCGCGGAGAAAATTTCGGATCGCCGCACGATCAATAAATCTTACACCCAACTGTCCCGATTTCACGAACGCCATAAAAACTACCCTGCCGCATTGGCCGCCCTCAACGCAGCCAAACAATCACTCACCGAAAGTACCTACGCGATCAGCATGCGGCGGGCCATCGAGAAGGAGATGGAAGTGCGGACCGAAAAAGACAAGGCGGTCCGCGAAAAAAAAGTCGCCCTGCTGGAGAGCGACAAGCTGCGCTCCGACCTGTTTGTCGAACAACAGCAAAAAACCCTGTTACAGACCCGCCTGCGCACCGAGGTGCAAGACCGTCAACTGTCAGCCCTGCAAACTGAGCAGTCGTTGCAAGCCTACGAAATAGAGTCGAAAGAAACGGCTTTGCGGGCGGAGCAACTGACCCGCGAAAAAAGGGAGCAGGAAGTGTACGTGCTCAGTCAGGCGAATGCCCTGCAAGCCAGCCAGGTACGCGCCGAAAGACTTCTCTATATACTATTGGCACTATTAGCCGTCGTGGCCCTGCTGGTCTTGTATACTATCTACCGCCGTCGCCAGCGTCGCCGTCTCGAGACCCTGCGTCTGGATATTGCCAAAAACCTGCACGATGACGTCGGCTCTTCCATCACCAGTATCGGCCTTTTTGCCAAGGCCCTGCAGACCATGATTGGTGACAACCGACCGGATGCCCAAGCGGGTCTTCGGCACATCACTGACAACGCCCAAAACAGTGCTGATGCCCTGCGCGACATCGTCTGGACCATTGATACCCGCCGCGACCGGGTCATTGACCTGTGGTTGCGTATGCGGGAATACCTGGACCCCACCGCATCGGCCGCCGGTATCACGGTGGATTGGCGCATCCAGGCGCCTGACGAGGAACAACGCCTGCATCCGACGCTGAAGAAAAATCTCTGGCTGATTTTTAAGGAGGCGACCACTAATGCACTACGGTATTCCGGTGCTACCAACTTACAGGTGGAAATGACCATCGGCCGACGGGAGGTTCAATTGACCGTGGCGGATAATGGTCAGGGTTTCGATAGTGCCAAGGTGCGGACCGGGGCCAATGGTCTGCACAACATGAATGAGCGGACGAGGGAATTGGGTGGAACGTGTCGGTTAGAAACTGCACCAGGGCGCGGAACAGCGGTTCGGGTAATACTGCCCTTGCATCCTGTCAATTGACCATATTTCGTCATTTCGTGCTCCGCTACAGCACTGTTCCTTTGCGGCATTTGAAAACTGTAAAATGCTTACCAACCGCCACATGGAAAAAATTTCTGTGCTTATAGTGGAAGACAATGCTGAGTACAGGCAGGGCTTGGTCTGGATGCTGGCCACTGACCTTCGGCTGGAGGTCGTTGGCGCGCTGCCCGATGCGACCGATATCGGGGCCGAAATAACACGCTTGCGCCCGCAGGTCGTGTTGCTGGACTATAAATTGGGCAACAGTACGCGCAATGGACTCGACGCCCTGACCATTGTGCTGACTATTGCGCCAGACACCCAAGTGATCATGCTGACTGGGCATGAGGATGATGATTTGATCTTAAAAGCCATTCATTTGGGCGTAAATGGCTACCTCGTGAAAGCAAAAGCCTCCACGGAGCTGATCGACGCCATCATCATGGTGGCGGAGGGCGGCTCGCCGATGACCAGTTATATTGCCCGGCGGGTGCTCGCCCTGATGCGCAAGGCGGAACAAAACCAGCAAGCACTCACCGCCGCCGTTGCTGTTCCACCACCGCTCTCCTCCGCAGACCGCACCTATGCGGACCGGCTCGGCTTGCTGACGCCGCGCGAAGAGGAGGTGCTGAAATGCCTGACTGAAGGCAAGTCGTATAAGATGGCTGCCAGCCAACTCGGCATCGCCGTGGACACCGTAAGCAACCACCTGCGGGCCGTCTACCGGAAACTACAGGTCAATTCCATGTCCGAAGCCGTGGCTATCGCCCTGCGGGTCTGGCTGGCTACAGGCAGAAAATGACGTGAATACGTTATTGTGCAGGGGTAGAGGTAGTTGGACCTTTGTTGAAAATTAAACGAACTGACACTCGCATTTTCAACAGATACTCATCATTCACCACTCATCACTGCCACTCATGAAATCCAAATCTTACTCTTTTCTGCTGCTTACCCTCTTGCTTTTTGCGGCCAACACCCAGCCCTTCTCCCTATGCGCTCAGCCCCACTCCCCATTGGCGCAAATGATGGCCGGTGCTGCCAACCTATCCCACCAGGATATGTACCCCGGCCAGCCCGATGCTACGAAGAGTGCTACAGGGGTTCCAATCGTAACCAGTGACGTGTGCACCTGGGTAGGTGGAACGGCGAACTGGGATGCCAGTGCCGCCAATTGGGGATGTGGCCACCTGCCAGCACCTACCGACATCGTCGTGATCAACAGCGGCAACCCCATACTGACGACTAATACCACGGTGGACGCTCTCAGCATTAATGGCGGGACGCTTTCCGGCAACTTTAACCTCACCGTAACGAACAATTTTGATCATAACGCTGGCACCCTTTCTGGTGGGGGCGTCTGCACCGTAAATGGAGCATACATCACTAACTTGTCCAACACCAGCGTGGTCAGTATAAACCTTTATAAAGAACTGGTGCTCAACGGTGGCGGGACTGTCAATAACAGCAATATTTACAACCTCGGCAAGCCCTTGACCATAGCATCCAATCAAACCCTGACCTTCAATGCCACGCTTGGCTCGGGCTTCGGGGTGTACGAGCAGGTTGGTGCCCTTGACGCATCCCCCCTGATCATCCAGCCAAACGCAGTGGTGCGCAAGATCGGCCCCATGGAGGTCAGGCTGGATGCTTTTAGTTTTAATAACCAAGGCACCC
>JAYUXG010000251.1:0-1706 GCA_043753125.1 Saprospirales bacterium
CTCTGGCAAGACAATCCCGAAGCCTATGGCCAGGCCGCCGATGAGCGGGGGCTGGCCCTGCATTTTTTGCACCACCTCTACCAAGAATTGCCGCCGGGCGATCTGGCGCAATTCAAGGATTTTATGCATCGGGTGTTCAATACCGAAACCGCCGGTCGGCAAATGGACGATGATTCGCTGTCGATCAATGAATTGGCGCACATTACTGCCGAAAAAGGGGGCTATTCGGTGCTGTTGTTCCGGCGGGTATTGGCCAACCCGCTGTTGGCAACGGAGCAAGCGGCCCTGTACCAGTTTGGCTACCTTATCCAGCTCTGCGACGATATTTTCGACATCTGGCACGACCGCCAAGCGGGGGTACGCACGTTGGCCACCGTTTTTTTGGAAAAAAACCAGGTGGCCGACCTGACCACATTTTTTGAAAAACAAGCCCGGACGGTACGGACGGCCCTGCACCAATTGTCCCCCCAATTGCATGGCCGGATGTCGTGGGCCGCTGTGTATTACCTGGTCACCATTACCCGGCTTTGCCTCCGGCACTACGCCGACTTACAACAGACGCACGGCACGTTGCCGCTCGACGACCGCTCCAAGATGGTGGTGGACATGGGCCGTTGGCATTACCGCTGGGGTGCCGTCCGGCAGTTTTTTCAGGGGTTTCGGGCTTGATTGGTCGTGGTGGCGGGTTAGTACTTTGCGAAAAGGGTTTTCTTAGCCATACAATCGGGCCGTGCGTCTCCGGTTGCCATCAAACACAAAAGAATTGCGTTGTTCACAGAGTGACCAGGGGAATAAACCAGAGCCTGAAACAAATCACCGCGCTGGCCGGCTTGGATGTGCCGCTGACGACCTATGTGGCCCGGCACACCTATGCCACCGTTTCAAAAACCAGTGGAGTATCGGTGGCAGTCATCAGTGAGGCTTTGGGCAACGAATCGGAGGCGGTTACCTAAACCTACCTGAAAAGTTTTGAAAATGAAGTGATTGAACAAACCAACGAAACTCTTCTCTAAGTACCATCACGCAGGTTTTGCTCAAATCTGAGCAAAATTTTATTTTTAAGTGAAACCAAAAGTGAAAAACATCGTTACATTTGTGCAAATTTCAGTCATAAGTGAAATTTCAGATCGTTAAGTTGGAAAGGCTTTGTGGCAAACGTACAACCGTTTATTCCGTGGTCCTGAATGACGAAGAGCATACGCTGTTCGAGCGATTCATCATCGAAAATCGAACCATCTACAAAAAGGAGTTAACTGATCTTCGTAATCAGATTGCAGTTATCTCAAACCAGACTGGAATAAGAGACAACTTTTTTGATAAGCCAGAGGGTAAAATAGGACAGGATATTTGGGCACTCTACGATAAGCCCAAAAAACGTCTTCGACTTTATTGCATGCAATTGGGGCATGTCGTTATCATCTTAGGCGGAGGCGGACCCAAACCTAAAACTATTCGTGCTTTGCAGGACGATCCCAAACTTGACTTTGAAAATGGCTTAATGCGTATGGTCTCCGATGCGCTTACAGTAAGAATCCGCGAAAAAGAAATCAGGTGGTCACCGGACGGAACAGCGCTTATTGGCGACCTGATTTTTGACGATGAAGAATTAACTGACGAGGAATAAGTTTGTTTTAATCCATCAATCTGTACCTAAGTCAAAAATGCTGCCTCCATGAAAGAACAAATTTATCAACCTGCTAAAACCC
>JAYUXG010000252.1:0-1705 GCA_043753125.1 Saprospirales bacterium
GGGCCCGTTCGGATTGTAGGTACAAACACCAGACGCGGCTACGTTATACGGTCTGGTCGGACTGGTCGGGCAGTTCGTGAACACTGGCGGCGCGTTGGACACCACCTTGAAGCTTTGCGTCTGGCTAGTAACATTGCCGTGCAAGTCGGTATAGGTCCAAACGACCGGATAAGTGCCGACTGTTGCAGGAACCGTAGAGGTAGTAGTACCACTGATGCTTCCATCACAGGCATCCGTAGCGGTAGGAATATAGCTGGCCGGAAAGGTATTGACGGTACAAAGATCTAATGTCCTTTCAGGCAGGCTGGCCACTGTGGGTACTGGTCCGGTCTTGTCTTGTACCGTGATCGAAATTGTACAAGTGGCCGAATTGGTGGCGGCATCCGTGGCCCGTAAGGTAAGTATGGAACTGGTGGGAGTGCCATTGGGAATGGATGCGTTGGCACAAGTGAAACTCAGTGGGCCGGGGCTGGTTATCGAATAAGTCAGTTCGCTGGGACAGGTGAAGGTGCTGCTGAGCAGCAAGTCGTTTGGAGCCACCGTACCCGTTATACCCGGCGCAGGAAGTACGACAGTCACTTGGCCATTGGCATTCAGATTGACTAAATAGGTGGACTTGCAAGAAATTGTTCGTGCAGTAAGGGGGGCATCATTTCTATAATACACAAAAGTACCATCGTTGCGCCCCGAAAAACAGTCCAGGTCGCCGTCGCCGTCAATATCTACAAAAGTGGGGGCCGAGTATTCCGGGTTGCCAGGACCTACGTCTTTCGTAACCGGTAAGCCCGATCCATCCAATGGACCGGGAATGATGGTTGTAAAAGTTTGGTCGCCATTGTTCACAAAGTAGCGAAAAGTGCCATCCGACATCCCCACATAGCAGTCTAAATCGGCGTCCGCATCGATATTGAGAAAAGTCAAACAAGCGTTGCTGTTGATGCTGACATTTAAGGGGTTATTCGCTCCGGTCATCTCGACAAACACCGGGGTATTTTCGTCGCTTTCATTGCGGAAGTAACGAATGGAACTCATGGTGCTGTTGCTGCGGCCCAAAAAGCAATCAAAGTCGCCGTCATTATCGAGGTCTAAGAAACCCGGGGAGGCGTTAGGATTCCCAATTGTATTTATGCCTTCGAAAGGGTTGCCTTCAAAGAAAAACGGGTTTGGACCAGTCAACTCGTCAAAAACTGGCGTGGATACGCTGCCAAAGTTTTTGAAGGCGTGTACGGTACCATCGCCAGCACCTACAAAACAGTCCAAGTCGCCGTCCGCATCTATATCAACGAAGGCTGGCTTGGCGTTACTGCCTACGTTGAGTCCGTTCATCGGGTTGGCAGCACTCACTTGCAAGACAAAAACGGGTGCGCTGGCTGTGCCGGTGTTTTTATAATATAAGACATTGCCATCCCGGTTGCCAACAAAACAGTCCTTATCACAGTCATTGTCAATATCCACGAAAACCGGCACGGAACGATTGCCCGCATCAAAAGTAGGGGGCTTGAGTGGATTGTTGTCGGGGGCCACCAAACTGCTTTGGTTGAACGGCTGCGCCTGCGCGCTGCCCGCCAGCAACAAAAGGCCAGCCATCAGGGTCAGCCAAAAAAGAACCGGTCGCCCGGCTTGGTGATTGTCCCGGCGCAGGTGGACACCGGCGGAGAAGCTCCAAAGAGCCGCCACGGGGTAGTGGGTAAAACTTTTCATGAAG
>JAYUXG010000253.1:0-1696 GCA_043753125.1 Saprospirales bacterium
GCGGCGGATAATAGGCTCGAGTCCGTCCTTGGAATAGACGGATATGAGCGCGGAACGGACTTGTTTGATGCTGCTTTCGGCCATCGTGGCAGGGAATTATAAATTATAGATTGTGAGTTATTTCAGCTTACGAGGCGCAAAGGTAGCCCGCTGGCCAAATTATCCTCTCTTCTTCGGCTGTCATTCCGCAGGAATCTGCTGGCCAAAAAACTGGCATTGCCCTGCGTTTACGGACCGGGCTTACCATGCAACAATAGCCGAAAAAGAGGAAGCACTTTTATTTAAGGACATTTATGCGTTTTGCCCCGGCAGTAACATCCAGTTGTTTTCATTCACTTAAATTCGACTTTCATTATGAAAACATTCCTCTTGGTCCTTACGCTGCTGGCCTGTACCCATGCGCAGCCCCTTGCCGCACAAACCATACTAACGGGTATCGTCATGGACAGCGACAGCAATGCCCTGGTTGGTGCCTCCGTTCAAGTGTTGAAAAACAAGCAATCGATCGGGGGAAGTGTCACCGACTCGGATGGTAGGTATCGGATACTACTTGACTCTGGCAATTACGCGATGGAAGCCCATTACACCGGATATCAAACTTACCGTGTCGAAAACGTGCAGGTAATGCCCAATCAAGTGAATGGGCTGAATATTTTGCTGGCGGACGGCGAATCCCTACAAGAAGTGGTAGTGGTCGGCTACTCAACGCAACGCAAAAAAAACGCTGCCCATTCCGAGTATTCACTATCCAAAAGTGCGCGACGGGAATCGCAAAAAGCAAAGACCGCTGGCAAAGTGGCTGCCTATCCGGTCAAATCCGCTCCTTCTACTGCCAACGTCAATATTAAAGGCTCCCGCAGCAATACTACGCACTACTATATTGATGGCGTTCGCGTGTCCGATTCTGCGCGGCCCGTGCAAGAGATGGAGCAACAGCGACTGGGTGATGACAAATACACCTTCGTGCCCGATTCCCTTATCGAAGGCCGTAGCGACGAGCAATACAATGCCATTCTTGAAAACCCCTTTCAGAACGCCCGCTCCAACGCCATTTCCACTTTTTCCATCGACGTGGACGCGGCCTCCTACGCCAACCTGCGCCGCTTTATCAATGATGGTCAGCTGCCCCCGCGCGATGCCGTGCGCATCGAGGAAATGGTGAACTATTTCGACTACCAATATCCGAAACCCGTTGGCCCCCACCCTTTTGAGGTCAGTACCGAACTAGCCCCCTGCCCTTGGGCACCCGCACATAAGTTGTTGCTGCTCGGTTTGCAAGGCCAAACTATGGACGTGGGCCAACTACCCGCCGCCAACCTTGTTTTCCTGATCGACGTATCGGGCAGCATGGACACCGAAGATCGGCTGCCATTGGTGCAACAATCGCTCCACCTGCTCACCGGGCAACTGCGCCCCAATGACCGCGTAGCCATCGTAGTCTACGCCGGGGCCGCTGGCACCGTCCTTGAGAGTACGCCCGGAACCGACAAAGTAAAGATCAAGGCTGCTTTGGACCGGCTCCACGCCGGGGGCAGCACTGCTGGCGGGGCAGGCATCCGTTTGGCCTACAATGTGGCCCGCAAAAACTTCATTTCCGGCGGCAACAACCGGGTCATCCTCTGTACCGACGGCGACTTCAATGTAGGCATCAGCGACGAAGGGGAATTGGTAAAACTCATTGAAAACGAGCGTAGTA
>JAYUXG010000254.1:0-10634 GCA_043753125.1 Saprospirales bacterium
GTCGTCATTACCCTGGCCGGCATCATGTCGTACAACTCGCTCCCCAAAGAGCAGTTCCCCGACGTGGTGGTGCCGACCATCATCGTCTCTACGGTCTATCCCGGCGCGTCGCCGACCGACATGGAGCAGCTCGTCACCAAGCCCATTGAAAAACAACTCAAGGGCATCAATGGCGTGAAAAAGGTCACCTCCTCGTCCATCCAGGATTTTTCCAGCATCATCGTCGAGTTCAACACCAACCTGGACGTGCCACAGTGCAAACAGAAGGTAAAGGACGGCGTGGACAAGGCCGAGCGCGATCTGCCCACCGACTTGTTGACTGATCCCACGGTAACGGAATTTGACATTTCGGAGATTCCGATCATGAACGTCAACATCGCCGGCGATTTTAGTTTGGACAAGTTGAAGGACTACGCCGACCAGTTGAAAGACCGCATCGAGGAGATGCGCGAGATTACCCGGGTGGACTTGGTGGGTGCCCTCGAAAAAGAAGTACAGGTGGACGTGGACAAGTACAAGATGGCCGCGGCCAGCCTCACGTTCCGCGACATCGAAAACGCTATTGCCGGGGAAAACATAACCGTCTCGGCGGGCAACGTGGATATCGGCGGCATGACCCGCTCGGTCTCTATTCGTGGCGACTTCAAAGATATAGAGCAGATTAAGAACATCATTATTGCCTCTCAATCAGGGGCCATGTTGTATTTGAAGGACATCGCCGACGTGCGGATGGGCCACAAAGAACAGGAGAGTTATAGCCGTCTGAATGGCAAGAACGTGATTACGCTCAACGTGATCAAACGCACCGGCGAAAACCTGATCAGTGCTTCCGACCAGATCAAAGAGATCGCCGATGAAATGAAAAAAACGGAATTTCCAGCCAACCTCGAGGTGTCTATTACGGGTGACCAGAGCCGCGCGACGCGGGTCACGCTGCACGACCTGATTAACACGATCATCATCGGCTTCATTCTGGTGGCCTTCATCCTGATGTTCTTCATGGGCGGCACCAACGCCCTGTTTGTGGCTGCTGCCGTACCGCTTTCGATGTTCATCGCCTTCATGATCTTGCCGACCATTGGCTTTACGCTCAATTTCATCGTACTGTTCGCCTTCTTGCTCGGTCTCGGCATTGTGGTGGACGATGCCATTGTAGTCATCGAAAACACGCACCGGATTTACCACGAAGAGCATTTGCCGATTGAGCAGGCGGCCAAAAAGGCGGCGGGCGAGGTGTTTCTGCCAGTGTTATCGGGTACAGCCACCACGTTGGCTCCCTTCGTGCCGTTGGTGTTTTGGGGGGGGATTTTTGGCAAGTTCATGCACTACTTGCCGGTCACCATCATCATCACGCTAACCGCTTCGCTGTTAGTGGCCTACCTCATCAACCCCGTCTTTGCGGTATGGTTCATGCAAAAAGAGGGGGATGAGGCTACGCAAGCGGCCAAGGCCGACCCAAAAAGAAAACGCAACCGCACTTACGCGGGCTACGCAATGTTTGCTTTGGCCACCATTTATTTCTATGCCAATGGCAGTTATGCGACGGGCAATTTCATGGTCACGGTGGCCCTGTTTCTGGTGCTGTACCGTTTTGTGCTGGACAAGGCCGTGCGGTGGTTCCAAAACCAGGCGTGGCCCGCTTTCCAGAACTGGTACGCCCGTTTCTTGACGGGCGTACTCAAGCACCCGTGGGCCATGCTCATCGGGATGTTAGTACTGCTGGTTGGGTCATTCATGCTCACCTTGTCGCGCCAAGCCAACATCGTGTTGTTTCCGAAGGCCGACCCCAATTTTATCTACGTGTATATGACTATGCCGATTGGCACATCGGTAGAGACCACCGACTCGCTGACGCGAATATTGGAAAAAAAGGTAGTGGAAACCGTGGGCGTGGGCAATCCTATTGTGGAGTCAGTCATTACCAACATTGCACTAGGGGCCTCGGAGGACCAGTTCGACCGCTCGGCCACTTCGCATAAGGCCAAGATCGGCGTAGCCTTCGTGGAGTTCAGCCAGCGCAACGGCGTGAATACCAAGGCGTACATGGATCAGATTCGCACGGCCACGCAGGGCCTGATCGCTGGTGCCGAGGTCGTGGTGGACCAAGAGCAGGGTGGCCCACCGTCGCCGAAACCCATTTCTGTGGAGATTCGCGGCGACGATTTCAAGCAACTGATTTCGGTCTCCACTGGCGTGAAACGGTATTTGGATTCGTTGGGCATCGCTGGCATTGAGGAATTACGGAGCGATTTGATCGTCTCGAAACCCGAAATCAGCATCCTGATTGACCGGGAGCGCGCCAACCGCGAGGGCATTTCCACGGCACAGATCGGTGGGGAGTTCCGCACGGCTATTCTGGGCAAGGAAGCCAGTAAGTTCAAGGACGGCGAAGACGAAATCCCCATCCAGGTGCGCCTCAAGTCGGATCAGCGCGAGAACATTGACGCGGTGGAAAATCTGAACATCACTTTCCGCGATATGAACATGGGCGGGGTGCTGCGTTCGGTGCCGATGGCCGCGCTATCCGAGGTGAAGTACACCACGACGTACGGCGGTGTCCGTCGTTTGGATCAGCAACGCATCGTCACTATTTCGTCGAACATTATCGCCGAATACCAGCCCAAGCAGACGGAGGTCATCAACAAGGTCAAGTCTGCACTGGCGCAATACCCGGCGCAGGAGGGCGTGACGGTGGGTTTTGCGGGCGAGGACGCGGAGTTTTTGGATGCAGTCTCTTTCCTGGGCAACTCGCTGCTGTTATCCATCTTTATGATCATCCTCATTCTGGTCGCACAGTTTAACTCCTTCGGCAAAACCATGATTATCATGACCGAAGTGGTGTTTTCGATCATTGGGGTGCTGCTGGGGATGTACTTTACTAATATGGATTTCTCGGTGATTATGATGGGCGTGGGCGTGGTGGCTCTGGCCGGCATTGTGGTACGAAATGGCATCTTGCTGGTCGAGTTCACCGATATCTTGCGCGAGCGAGGCATGGAAGTGCGGGAGGCGATCATCGAGGCGGGCCGTATCCGGATGACGCCGGTGCTGCTCACGGCCACCGCTACTATTTTGGGCCTGTTGCCGCTGGCGGTTGGTTTCAATATCGATTTTGAGACCCTGTTTGCCCACGGCGACCCGAAGATTTTCTTTGGCGGCGATTCGGTGGCGTTCTGGGGCCCTTTGTCGTGGACGATTATTTATGGTTTGGGCTTTGCGACCTTTATTACGCTGATTATCTTGCCGGTGATGTATTTGAAGGGGAAGCAGGTGAGTGATTGGTGGGCGAAAAGGGTATAGGAGTTGAGTATTTGAAGAGTTGAGTATTTGCATATTTGAGCGGCGCGTTTCGGAGGGTTTCCGGGACGCGCCGTTTGTGTTTATGCGCACGTTTTCGTACTTTTGCCCACATTTCAACGCCTACCGCATGATACAAAAAGTAGAAATCCAGAATTTTAAGTCTGTACACAGCCTTGAGTTGGAACTGGGGCGACTGAATGTTTTCATTGGGGAAAATGGGTGTGGCAAGACAAATATCTTGGAGGCGATAGCGATGGGCAGCGCGGCATTGGAAAATAAAGCGGATAATGAGTTTTTGAAGGCACGCGGAATAAGGATGACCGATGAGCAATTTATGGTTTCTGCTTTTGAATTAAATCCGCCAGAAGAGGTCTCAATCAGGTTTGAAAATTCATATAAAAAGGTTTTTAATTGCGAAATAGTTTGGGACGAAGAAAGGGTAATATCTCTATTATCGAACGACGATATTGACCTTGTTTCTAGTGAAGGCTTCGACTTTTTTGAAGAATTTATTTTGACTTCTGGGAAAAAGCGTAAAAAATTTCACAACGCAATTTCTTCCCGTCAAAAATTTATAGAAGAATCTCATATCGCGCCCTTTCTAATCTTCTCCCCTGAAAACACCTACCTCCGCAACTTTCAAGAAGAAGGCCAGATACTTCCGCTCGGCATACGCGGCGAAGGGCTTTTTAAACACTTAGCTATACTATTTAAAGAGAAACCAGAGGATTTTGTTAGTATTAAAAAACAACTTGAAATTATTGACTGGTTCGAGGATTTGGACATTCCCAAAGACTTGTGGCCTTACGAGCGGCGCATCGCTATCAAAGACCGCTTTCTCCACCCCGACCTCCAATTTTTTGACCAACGCAGCAGCAACGAAGGCTTTCTCTACTTGATGTTCTATTTCACCTTGTTCATTAGTAAGTCCACCCCTGGTTTTTTTGCCATTGATAATATTGATAATGCGCTTAATCCCAAATTGTGTAGTAAGTTAATAGAAACACTGGCTAAATTAGTCAAAGAACATCAGAAACAAGCCATTGTCACTACGCATAACCCGGCTATCCTGGACGGCCTCGACTTGGACGATGATGACCAACGCCTGTTTGTCATCTACCGCAATGCCGACGGCCACACCACTGCCAAGCGGGTGCTAAAAAAAGAACGGCTGAACGGTTCTGCCGAAAGTGTCCGGCTGTCCGAAGCATTCATTCGCGGCTATCTGGGTGGTATCCCTAAAAACTTCTGATTTACATGGACTTTGGAATTATCAGCGAAGGGCCGACCGACCAGTTGGTACTGGAAAATATACTATTTGGCTTTTTTGAGGACAAAAACCTGCTGGTCAACCCGTTGCAACCCAAGCCCGGCGAAGCTGGTAATTGGGACAAGGTATTCAAATATTGCGCATCAAAAGATTTTGAAGATGCGTTGACCTCCGATTTCCGCGTCGATTTCCTTATCATTCAGGTAGATACTGACTTTATGCGCCGACAAGAGGTGCCAGCGGCGTATCGCTTTGATACATCTAGCCTATCGACATCAGAGGTGGCAGCGGCCATGCGCAACAAGCTCATTGAAATCATCGGCGCAGATTTGTACCAGCAGCATGCCGACCGCATTATTTTCGCCATTGCGGTAGATTCTATTGAGTGCTGGTTTTTGCCGATCTATTTCCCCAACAAACCCAAAACTGCCGCCAAAACAACTAATTGTCTCGCAACCCTCAATACCGTGCTACCGCAGGTAGAAGGTTTCTCTATCCATACCAAAGAGGAAAAATATTACCGCACTATAAGCAAGAAATTTTGGAAGAAACGCGATTTAAAAGGTTTTGCTGAGAAAAATCCGAGCTTCGCATTATTTATGGAAGAATTGGAAAAGGTGAAATATACACGTTGAAAATACTAGTGAAATAATGGCCAAACCAAAGCTCACCGACCTAAAACGCTACCTCGGCGAAATGACGGAGCCCGAACTCCGCGCGGAGCTACTCCAACTGTTCAGCAAGCTCACCCAGGTCCAGGACTTCTATGCCCAGGAACTGATGTCGCCTACCGAGCGCAAGGCCGTGCTGGAGCAATATAAAAAGAAAATCTATGGACAATTTTATACCCGCTCGGGTAACCCCCGCGACCCCAGCAATGCCGAGCTGCGCAAGCTGCTCACGGAATTTCAAAAAGTCTCGGTTGTACCTGCCGAACTGGCCGAACTGCTTCTGTACCGCGTGGAAGTCACCATAGATTTTGCCGATGAATTTGGAGGTATGTCCGACGGCAGTTACAGTGCTGCCAGCAATGCTTTTGAAAAAGCCGTTAAATGGATTGTTCAGCATAAACTGGAAACGTACTTTCAAATCGAGTGCCGCGAATTGGCCTACACCCGCAAGGAGAATTTCGACCACTATTTTAAAGACGACTTGCAAGATATTTATAACCAGCATTTTGGGTAAGTACTGGCGCTCAATTAGTTTAAATTAACCTTGCGGTAAAGGACCGATCATCAACCCAATAACCAGTAACTACATAACAGCTACCCCTTTTTTAATGTCGCTCCTTGTCCCAACCTTTTGCAGCAACCTTGCGTCAATACCATATCTTCGAGGCAACACTTATTTCCTTACCTAAAAAAAAGTCCTGTCAAATGTCCAGAAAAAACTACTCTCTGCTCCTCCTCCTTTGCTGCCTTAATGCCCCTTTCGCATCCGCCCAATGGACCGCCACTGCCGGGCCGGAAGGCGGTAACGTTTTTGCCATCGAAAAAGTCGGCAACGAGCTATGGGCCGGCACGGAAGGCGGCTTGTACATCTCTGCCGATCAGGGTGCTTCGTGGGTGCGCAGCCCGCTGGTGCGACCTGAAGATAATGTGAGTACCATCCAAGTATTTCCCGGAGAAATTCTGCTGGGCGTGACCCGTTTTACCTACGATGATGGTTATACAGCCGATGAACAGATGAGCTGTTATCGCAGTATTGACGGCGGGGCTACCTTTTCCCAACATACCATTTCCAATTGGCGCGGCCCCATTGACGCATTTTATCGGTTTGGCGACACGCTTTTTTGCAAAAAGGACTACCAATGGGCCAGGTCCACCGACGATGGCGAGACTTGGACCACCCTAACCCTGCCCACGCCCCACCCGGACGCTTCGGCCATAGATGGACAGCGAATGATCGCCGCCAGCTATTACGGGATGTGGCGGTCGGAGGACGGCGGCGACACTTGGATGGCCTTGGATTCGATTGGCTACATCAAAGGTTTTTACTTGGAAGGAAATCTGGTCATCGCCAGCACTTCCAACTATTCTTTTTACCGCTCTACGGATTTTGGCCTCACTTGGCAACGCGATACGCTGCACACCGACCAATTCGATGCCGCCGCACTGCGGCGCGGCAACCAAGGCGAACTCTGGCAGCCAGGGGAAACAATACTTCGCTCCTTTGATGACGGACAGACTTGGGACACACTGGCATTTTCCTCCGGCGGTTTTCGTACAGCCTACGATGCCTGGCAGGAAGGGGACGGCTATGTGGCGGCCACTTATCTTGGGGTGTTCAAAACGGTGGATAGTAATTGGGTAGCCCAAAACAGTGGCTTGACCATCAGCAAGGTGTACGTGCTTGACTCTGACGGGCAGGGACGGCTGAATGCCTACACCAATGCCGGGCCGTTCCAATCAGAAGATGAGGGTACGCATTGGCAACCACTGCCTCCCTACGATTATGCGGTCGGCCGTGGTGTCTATGATGACACGGTGGCCAAAGGAGATACTACCCTGGCACTGAGTACTGGCCAACTTTGGCGATCCACTGATGCCGGACAGACCTGGAATAAAGTATTCATCCATGGAAGATCGGTTGGGGCAAAGCACTTTGCCCAACAAAATGGCCTGCTTTTCATACCCGCTTACGATAGCATTTATTACACGGCCGATTTTGGGTACACTTGGGAGGCATTTGATATTACCCCCGCCCTTTATGATTCATACAATGATATTCTCCTCTTGAACGGTTGGGCTTTCGTGGTCACCAACGCTGGAGAAATCTATCGCTCCACCGACAATTTTGCTACCTGGACCCCAATATACAGCTTCTCTTCTCCTGGTGCTGGTAATGCGAACCGCCTCCTCTACTTTGCCAGCCGTATCTACGTATTGGGGCCATCAGGGAGTGCTTATTCTGCCGATGGCGGCACCACTTGGCAAGCCATAACACCACAGGGAGTGCCAACCAACCAATGGGGCGACCCCTTCGGATTGACTAACTATCTGGCCGTAGAAAACCTGCTCTTTGCCACCATTCCTTTTAATGGGGTCTGGGTCAGCAGCGATGGCGGTACACATTGGCAAGCCCTGAATGACGGGCTGGATAACTTGCGGGGCCGCTACCTCACCTTGCATGATAACAAACTTTATCTGGGTACTTCCACGGGTGGAGTCTATCGGCGCAACATGGACTTCCTATCGGTCAGTGGTTTGGTATATAATGATTTGAATAACAATGGGTTGCAAGATGTTGGCGAGCCGCCTTTGCCCAACATATTGGTGGCCGCCGAGCCATTGCATTCTTACGCTACCTCGGCCAGCACGGGCAGTTATGGTTTGGTGTCCGAGGCGTTCGCCGATACGCTACGGGCAGTGGCAAACACGCCCTATGCCACCATCCACCCACCCTATTATGTGGTCAACCAAGCGGGCAATGGCTTCCATTTTGGCATCCATTATCTGCCCAATGTGCAGGATTTGAGCGTCAGTGCAGCCAATGCAATTGTTATCCGACCGGGATTTGCCAGCCAAATTACTATTACCGCCAAAAACATCGGGACAATGGCAGCGGGGCCAGCCACGGTAAAATTGCTGCTGCCCGCCCAACTAATCTTCACCGGGGCCTATCCTGCGCCGACGCTATCGGGCGATACGCTGGTTTGGCAAATCGGCTTGTTGCAAGCTTTTGAAAGTCTCAATCTGGGGGTACAGATACTGTGTTCTCCCGATTTAATCAATGGTCAGTCACTGGATATAACCGCCTTTATTGATCCAATCGATGGCGATGCCAATCCAATAAATAATCAATACACTTATCGCGAACCCGTAGTCGGGTCTTATGACCCAAACGACAAACGGGTGCGCCCGGAGAACGGTATCACGCCCACCCAAATCGCGCAGGGTGACCGGCTGGAATACACCATTCGTTTTGAAAACACGGGCAACTACCTGGCTGATTTTGTGCGTATTGTGGATACCCTGAGTACTTTGGTAGATGTTGCCTCGCTGGAAATCATCGCGGCCAGCCACCCCGTTACCTGGTCAGTGCGTGGCAACGGCATTGTGGAATTCACCTTCCGGGACATTTTCCTGTTGCCATCCAGTACGGGCAACGGAGAAGGACACGGTTTTGTCAAGTACTCGGTCCGTTGCCGCCCAGGTACACTACTGAATGCCGATATCCGCAACACCGCTTACATTTTTTTCGACTTCAATACGCCAGTACAAACCAATACCACTTCTACGGTGGTCAAGAATACAGTGCGGGTAAATACCTTGGTGGATGTCCGTCTGGCTCTGGAAGTGGCTCCCAATCCAGCCAGCGATTATCTGCTGTTGACGTGGTCGCAGCCAACGGAAGCAGGAGAGATTCACCTCTACGCTGCCGATGGTACACGCGTATTCCAACAAAGCTTGGCACCGTTGGATCGGCAGGCTCGCTTTCGGCTCCCTTCTTTGCCAACCGGGACTTATCAGTTGGTTTGGCGTGGGCGACATCAAGTCCCCTTGGTGCGTAGCATAACGATTGCTCATTGAGGCGGCATAAGATGAAGGGTCTTTTCTCTCAACCCCCTTTTATTCCCCTCCTTCGCCACAAAAGCTGACTTTTGCCGTTTGTGTCTGTACTGACGGGTTCAGCCGCCGTTGTGTTTGGCGGCTGAACCCGCCAGTACAGGTAGTCAAACCCACACCGCATGACCTTAGCCCAACCCTACTGGCTCCTATTACTCCTCCTCCTGCCCGTCCTGATGTACTGGTATCGGCGGGTGGAGCCAAAGCGGCACGTCACGTTGCAGGTGTCGCGGCAGTCGGCTATGACGGGGGTCAAGACTTGGGTGGTGTATGCCCGCAGTTGGATCCAGGTGCTGCGTTGGGCTTCTATGGCGTTGATTATCATTGCGCTGGCCCGCCCACAGCGACTCTGGCACGAGGAAAAGACTGAGGCCGAAGCCGTAGATATCCTGCTCACGATGGACATCTCGCCGAGCATGCTCACCCAGGATTTTAAGCCCGACCGACTGACAGTGGCCAAGCAGATGGCCAACGATTTTGCCAGTCGTCGCCCTTATGACCGCCTGGGGCTGGTCGTTTTTTCCGGCGGTGCCTTTACCCAATGCCCACTGACCAACGACCGCCGTATCCTGCAAGCCTTCATCAACAACCTGCAAGTGGGACGCCTGAAAGACGGCACGGCCATCGGCATGGGGCTGGCTACGGCGGTCAACCACCTTAAAGACAGCGAAGCCAAGAGCAAAGTCGTCATCCTGATCACCGATGGCGAGAACAATGCGGGCGACATCGGCCCGATCCGCGCGGCGGAGATCGCTAAGGCCCTTGGAGTGCGGGTGTATACCGTGGGCCTCGGCTCGGAGGGCGTGGTGCAGTCGCCCACCTACCAGCGCGACGACGGCTCTTTTGCCTTTGCGCCACGCAATATGATTTTCGATACGCAGTTGCTGGTGGAGGTAGCCACGCTTACCGGCGGCAAGTTTTACCGGGCGCAGACGCCACAGGATTTGCAGGCTATTTATGCGGAAATAGAAGGACTGGAAAAAACCAAGATTAGCACCACCACGCTAAAACACGTCACCGAGATGTTTTTTTGGTTTCTCAATATTGCCTTTTGCCTGCTAGTACTGGAAATGCTGCTGCGTTGGGGGCCGCTGCGGGTGATTACGGTTTAAACTATGAACTATGATGTATGAACTATAAACTGTTCAGCGTCATAGTTCATACATCATAGTTCATAGTTCAGAATATGCTTCGTTTCGAGAATCCCATTCTATTGCACCTACTGTGGGGCTTGGCCTTTCAGGCACTGCTGCTGCTGGTGTATTGGCAGTGGCGACGAACGACGTTGAAGCGGCTGGGGTCGCCCGCGCTGGCACAACGGTTGTTGCTGGGCTTTTCGCAGCGCCGGTTTTGGTTCAAAAATTTGTTGTTTGCGATGTCCCTGGCGTTGCTGGCCTTAGCCATTGCCAACCCGGTGCAGGCCGTGCAGCGCAAAGGCAAAAGCCGCGCAAGCGCAGACGTATTGATTGCGCTGGATATTTCGACCAGCATGCTGG
>JAYUXG010000255.1:0-1692 GCA_043753125.1 Saprospirales bacterium
CTGAATGACAAAAAGCCAAAAATATGTAAGTAATTGATTGTAAATGGCGCAACAAGTCTAATGTGATGGTAATAATTTATTTGATGGTATGATTTAAAATCAAGTTAATCCATTCATCATAAAAAATCATAGTTCAGACATTTTAGGATTGTTTCTGATTAATGTGATTTCTTAACTATGCTCGAATCACCTGAATCATTCAATTACAAAAATCATAGTTCAGACATCATAAGCGGACAATCCGGATATTTCCCGCCCTTCGGCGCGTTTTTTTAAGAGTGGTACCAGGTTTTCCATCAGGGCCAGTTCCTTTTGGGTGCGGGCTTTCCAGCCGAGTTCCAGCGGGGCCAGCAGGTCGCTCAATTGTTCGCCGTCGAAAATCATGCGGCCCAGGATGCCATCCACGAAGGCTTGCAGAGCGGCGGTTTCCAGCCCATGCTCTGTGGCGGTGGCGGTCAGTTCGCGGGCCAGTTTTTCGGCGACGAAGATATTAAAGCCTTCCCGGATGGCTTGTTCCGGCAGTCCCTGGCTGAAATCCAGGGCATTAATATAATCTTCCAGGTCCTCCTGCTTGTCCATCAGGCTGGCATCGGATCTTATTAACTGGATGATCTGCCCACGGGTCATTTTTCCCTTCAAGGACTTGCCCTGTGCCTTCGCCAGCAGCCCCATAATATAGTCGTAGTCGATCAGCACGGAGGCAAACAGCACCAATTCGAAATCCAGTTGTTGGATATCGGGCGGGGCATCGTCGCCTTCTTTTTGTTGGATGGCTTTGAGTTGTTTGGCTGTTTCCAGGTACGAACTTCTAAAAGAACGCAATTGGTCTTCCGGCAAAACGGTTTCAATTTTTTCTTTTTGGGCTTCGGTCAGATCGGTGTATTGGTCGAGTTGGGTTTTTAATCGCTGCACCTCTTTGAAGCGGTTGATAAATTCTATACGTGCCGCATCGCCGCGCAGGTTGTACACTTGATCCGGTTCGGAAGCCAGGCCGCTTTGGGCCATGAATTGTCCCATCGCCACCACCGCTTTTTCGTATTTCTTCATCACTTCGGGCGCAGGCTCCACCAGCCAGATCTCTTTGGCCCGTCCTTTATCTTCTCCTGAAAATAGAGCAATGGCCTGGTCCACCTCGCCTTGCTGCTGGCGGAAATCCAGTACATTGCCGTAAGGTTTCGTTTCGTTTAAAACACGGTTGGTGCGTGAAAAAGCCTGAATCAAACCGTGGTGCTTCAGGTTTTTATCTATGTACAAGGTATTCAGGTATTTGGAGTCGAAACCCGTGAGCAGCATATCGACCACAATTATTACATCTATTTTGTTTTTATGCGGATAGTCGGCATTGATATACTTCTGAAATTTGATGCGTTGCTGGACATCCTGATAGTACAAATCAAATTCGTTGATGTGGTGGTTGGCGCCATACTGCTGGTTATAATCGGCAATAATGGCTTTTAGTGCCTTTTTCTTGGCTTCAGGGTCTTTTTTATTGTCTTCTTTTTCCTGTTGCAGGTCTTCCTGCATTTGCTGTACGTCTTTATTGCCTTCGGCGGGCGGGGAAAATACGCAGGCAATGTTTAAGCGTTGGAAGGCGGAGTCTTCCTTTTGTTTTGCCGCCTGCCTATCTTTCAATAATTCATAGTATGCAATGGCATCGTTAATAGAACTAGTGGCAAAAAGAGCATTAAATCG
>JAYUXG010000256.1:0-4398 GCA_043753125.1 Saprospirales bacterium
TCGCGCTTCTCCAGTTGCTGTATTTCATCACCGTTGACCGGGTCGTTCAGGAAAAACGTAAAGTTGGAAAACAGTTGGAACTGGTTGTGGACATAGTAAAACTGGTTTTTCAGCGCACCGCCGTTGTCAAAGGTTTTCAGCAACTTGATGTTGGCATTGGTACGGCTGGTGGCACCGCCCTCGTTGTTGTCTATGGCACCAAAGCGACCAATCAATCCGCTGCGCACGGCTCGTTGGGGTATTTGCCCGGAAGCATCCCATTTACTGGTAAAAGTAGAGAGCGAAATAGATAGCACTTGATCGTTACCAATCAGGCCGTGGTATTTACCCATCAAATTGATACGGCTGAAATACTGCGGGCTATCGAACGGCCCGTTGCTTGACAGCAATTCGGAAGCGAAATAAGCATTGTGATTAGCGTTGTTCTTACCCAGCAGATTCACCAGCCCAAGGATGCGGTAAGTGTCAAAACGTCCGGCTTCCAACTTAATAGAATTGCGATCAAGTGCATTGCGGGTGGAGAAATCCACGTAACCAGCGGTGGCGAAGTCGCCTTGGCGGGCGTGGTACGGACCCTTGTCGAAATCCACTTTCTGAATAACTTCTGGAATCAAAAAGTGCAGGTCCGCGTAGCCCTGGCCGTGCGCGTGGGAGACCATGTTCACAGGCATACCATCCACCGTAATCCGAATATCGGTACCGTGGTCAATGTCGAAGCCACGCAGATAGATTTGCTCGGCTTTGCCGCCGCCCGCGTGCTGGGCGGTAAATAGGCCCGGTACCATGCGCAGAATATCCTGTGACGATTTGGTCGGGCGAAGTTCGAGGTCAATTTTACTGACCACCGACATCGTTCTGGAAATATCTTCTTGATTGGTGACCACGACTTCCCCAAGGTTGAACACCTTTGGTTCTAAGCGGATGATGACTGGCGCAGCTGGTTCGTCAGTCGCCGTAACGGCCATGTTCTGGGGTTCAAAACCTAACAAGGTGACTTGCAGCGTGTAATTACCCGACGACAAGCCCCGGAGGCGGAATGTTCCAACCTCATTAGAGTGCGTATGATTTTCCGAACCCTGGATCGTAACCGTACTGCCGACGAGGGGCTCGCCGGTCAGATCATTAGAAATTTTACCAGTAATAGTACTGGTTTGGGCAAGAATAGGGCAAGCGGCGGCCAGCAACCACCCCCAAAGGAAAAGGTTGAATATAGGGAAAGTAGATTTTTTCATATTGTGTGGTGACGAAATTCATTTCGTCCATTTAATTAGCGCACAAGGAGGAATTCATGCCGAGGCAGCACTACATCAGTAGTTACATACTCCTCTACTTGGCTTGCGCTTGGGATAGAGACAGTAGGTGGCATATATACGCCAAGCTCTACCCAATTACCGGGTGCCAACGCAAAGCCAACGAGCCAAAAGGCACGCTATACAGCATGAAAAAGTGGGAAAATCAAGCGGGCCTGGAGTCCCGCTGTGCGTCGGGAGGGGGGCAGAACACGTCGCTTAGGACGCTGCGATAGTTAAAAAGCCAGTCGGCATTCAACGGGACCAATATCCTGGGTGCGACGCCCCGCACGGTGGGGAAGTTGGGCACGAGGTGGGCCGAGAGAGCATCTTTGTCAAAAATGAAAGGAATCGTATGTGCGGAAGCATCGTCCTCATTAGCCGCTATTTCCAAACCTACGTGGTGGCTGTGTACCTGTCCGTGGTGGACGTGCTGCAAATGCTCTTGCCAGAAGAAAACGTGGGCCAGTTCATCGGATACCCACGGCAGCAGGGCTTGCGCAGCGGCGTTCAGGTAGATCAGTAAAAAGGCCCAAGCGGCAATCTTTTTCATTTCTGGCAACGTGACTATGACCAAATATACGTGGCGCAGGGTCTAGCGGATTTAAGAGAGTGGGTTTTGGTAGAAACAAATATTTTTCTGCCGGAAAATGTTTTGGGTGGAATAACTGCGCAGTGTTTGTTGAGCTGTTCGAGGGCAGATTTTTAAAAAATTGAACAGTTGTTGGGCTGACGTGAAAACCTACCGTAATTTGCACAGACAAATTCATATTGCTACAGCTTATTACGTCGGTGGAAACCCCATTAGAAAAGAGCGGTTATCGAGTGGTCTTTTAACGAAAATAAGTTTAACCTCTGGCACAAAAAGTATTCATGTCTCTTCGATTTGTTGGCTGGTGGCTGGTGGCGGTCATGCTCCTTTTTGCCTGCGGCAAAACTGCTCCCAAGTCGGCCCCGTCTGGCCAACGCTTCACCTTGCTTCCCGCCGAACAAACGGGTGTACAGTTTCGCAACGACCTCCCCTATTCGGACACCTTCAATTGTTATTTATTCCGCAATTTCTACAATGGCGGCGGCGTCGCCATCGGTGACATAAACAACGACGGACTGCCCGACCTGTTCTTCTGTGGCAATATGGTCTCTAATCGGCTGTACCTCAATCGCGGCAATTTCCAGTTCGAGGATGTTACCGAAGCAGCAGGCTTAGCCACCAAAGACGTCTGGACGGCGGGCGTTGCTTTCGTCGATGTAAACGGCGACGGTTGGCTCGACATTTACACCTGCAAATCTGGTGCGCCGAGCGGCGAGAAACGGTACAATGAGTTGTTTATCAATAATGGAGGCAGCCCCTCGCAGGAGTCCTCTACACATCCCCCCTTTACGGGGGGGCAGGGGGTGCTTCCCTCCAAGGAGCAGGCAACGATTCCCACTTTCCGCGAGGAGGCCAGAGCCTGGGGTCTGGACTATCTGGGTCTCAGCACCCACGCTGCCTTCTTTGACTACGACCGCGATGGCGACCTGGACTGTTATTTGCTGAACAATTCCATACGTAGCGTAGGTGGCTACGACTATCGCCCCGGCCAACGCCAGCTGCCCGATCCGGATGGTGGGAATCGGTTGTTGCGGAACGATGGGGTGGTCTCTCCTCTACAAAAAGGCAAGAGTGGCCACGGCTTCACCGACGTAACCGCTCAAGCCAATATCTACTCCTCGGCCATCGGTTTTGGCCTCGGCGTTACCGTCGGAGATTATGACCGCGATGGCTGGCCCGACCTGTTTATTTCCAACGACTTCTTCGAGCGCGACTACCTGTATCGCAACCGGGGCGACGGAACTTTTGAGGAAATATTGGAAAAAAGCATCCCCGAAATCAGCAAAGGGTCTATGGGCGCGGACATGGCCGACCTGAATAACGATGGCTTTCCCGAGATTTTCGTCACTGAAATGACGCCGCCCGACGAGGCCCGCTACAAGACCAAGGCGGCTTTCGATACTTGGAATACCTACCAAAACGCGCTGCAAATGGGCTACCACCGGCAGTTTGGTCGCAATGTGCTACAGCGCAACAACGGCGATGGCACGTTCTCTGAAGTGGGCCGTCAGGCGGGTACTTGGGCCACTGACTGGAGCTGGGGCGCGCTGCTCGCCGACTTCGATAACGATGGCTGGAAGGATATTTTTGTGGCCAATGGCATTGGCAAGGACTTGCTCGACCAGGACTACCTGAATTTCTACTCCGACCCCAGCGTGATGTCGAAACTGCTGCGCGAAAACCCCGGCGCGGGCATCAAGAAACTGATTGATGCCATGCCTTCGCAACCGCTGCCCAATTACCTGTTCCAAAATAAAGGCACGGGCGACCTGGAATTTGCCAACGTGGCCGCCGCCTGGGGTCTGGGCCAGCCCTCCTTTTCCAACGGCTCGGCCTACGCGGATTTGGACAGCGATGGTGACCTGGATTTAGTAGTTAACAATGTGAATATGCCCTGTTTCATTTATCGAAATGAAACCAATGGGACGGCCAACTGGTTGAAAATCAAATTGCAAGGCAATAGTGGTAACACGTTTGCCATAGGTGCAAAAGCGACGCTCCGCTTAGGCAGCCAAACTCTTTTCCAAGAACTGGCACCCATGCGCGGTTTCGAGAGCTGCGTAGATTACCAGTTGCATTTTGGTTTGGGGCAACGCCCAACGTCAGATACGGTCGAGGTGGTTTTTCCCTCGGGCAAGATTTGGCGGAGTGTAAATGTGGCCGCTAACCAAACTTTGGAAGTCCGGGAGTCCGATGCTGCCGAGCCACCCACCAGGACTCCAACCATCAATATTCTGCCCCTTTTCATTGAAGAGAAAGCCCCCGATTTTCGGCATAGTGAGCGCGATTTTTCCGATTTCGACCGCGAGCCTTTGCTCTTTCGGATGTATTCTGCCGAAGGACCAACGCTGGCCGTGTCCGACGTGAATGCGGATGGACGCGAAGACTTCTATGTTGGTGGCGCAGCAGGCCAGGCGGGGAAATTGTTTTTGCAAAATACCAATGGCCGTTTTTTGGCAACACAACAACCTGATTTTGAACGAGATAAAGAAGGCGAGGACGTGACGGCCATCTTTT
>JAYUXG010000257.1:0-1687 GCA_043753125.1 Saprospirales bacterium
CCGCTGGTCTCGAGAATGATGAGGTCGAATTGGGCCGCTTTCAGGATGTCTATGGCCGCATGGACGTACTTGGACAGGGCCAGATTGCTCTGCCGGGTGGCCAATGAGCGCATATAAACGCGGCCTTTGGCCAACTCGGGGTTCAGCGCGTTCATGCGGATGCGGTCGCCAAGCAAAGCACCGCCGGTCTTGCGCTTCGAGGGATCTACACTGACGATGGCGAGGTTTTTTTCGGGAAAATCCAACAAAAAGCGACGGATAAGCTCGTCCACCAGGGAGGATTTGCCTGCGCCGCCGGTGCCGGTGATGCCGAGTACAGGTGGAACGATGAACGATGAATGATGAACGATGAGTTGCGCACTAATCTCCTTTTCATATAACTCCGGGTTGTTTTCAGCAATAGAAATTAAGCGGGCAACGTCCTTAAAATCAATGGATTGTGCAGGTTTTTCTACTTTTAAAAAGTTGATAAATCTGCTTACTTCGCCATTCGCCGAAAAACCGATGGGATAGTCGCATTTTTCCAGCACATCATTAATCATGCCTTGTAGGCCCATGCGCCGCCCATCATCGGGGTGATAAATGCGGGTGATGCCGTAAGCTTGCAATTCTTCAATTTCCGAAGGCAAAATGGTGCCGCCGCCGCCGCCGAAGAGTTTGATGTGGCCCGCGCCACGCTCTTGCAGCAGGTCGTGCATATACTTGAAAAACTCGGTGTGGCCCCCCTGGTAACTGGTGATGGCAATGCCCTGCACGTCCTCTTGGATGGCGCAATCCACAATCTCCTGCACCGAGCGGTTGTGGCCCAAGTGGATAATCTCTGCACCGCTGGATTGCATAATGCGGCGCATGATGTTGATCGCCGCGTCGTGGCCGTCGAAGAGACTGGCAGCGGTGACGAGGCGAATCTTGTTTTTGGGCTGGTAGGTGGTTGGGTTGTGCATGGCGTGGCGCAGACTAGTTAAGGCGGCCGCAAAGGTAGCGCAAAGGGTAGGATGTTGCCATTCCTTCCGTACACAACAAAAAAGCCCGCAGTGCAAGCAGCACCACGGACTCCTTTATTCTTTGGGCTATACTTATTTTAATTGGCCACCACAAACGGAATGGTCAGCAAACCCGTCGAACTGCGCAAGTTCAGATAATAGATACCTTCTTGTACAAGATTATGGTAGAGGGCAACGATGCAACTGTAATACAATCTGGCCAAGCAAATCCATCTTTTACCCCTATTTTTGCCAAAAAAATAGCAAAATGCGCGAATCCCTTCGCTTTTACGATGCCTTGCCCAAGCACAAGGCCGAACTGATCGACGGTAAAATGTATATTGGTGGCAGCTTGACCAAATCGGCGATGACCCTTGGCTATATGGTCGAAAAACTAGGCGCGGCTTACGTAGCCGAGTTAGTGCCGACCGATTTGCTGCGCGATGCCATGATCGAAGTGTACGGATATACAGCTGTGCCAAGGCAGCCCATAGCCGACTTCAGTCCGGTCGAGCCTTTCCACTACCGCCCACAAAAAGTAGCCAGCGACCTGCATATGGGTCTTTTCATGCAAGACGCCAATGCTTGGGGCGGTACGATGGGGGTCAAACTCGGCGAAGACCTCTTTATGCCGGACGTGTATCTGCTTAAAAACGAACACATTGATCGCCTGCACGACTCCTACCTGGACGGCCCGCCCGATC
>JAYUXG010000258.1:0-1686 GCA_043753125.1 Saprospirales bacterium
TGAATCGGGTAAGGTCAATGGTCATGTTTTCTGCCGGTACCCGCTCGCGGGTAAATACCAGCTGCGGCTTCTCCTTGCGCGGCTGGTACTCCAGAATTCCCTCTTTTTGGGCCGCTTCCAGCACTTGCAGCACCACCTCGGTGGGCAGTTTGGCATACTTGGCGATCAAGGATTCACTCACTTCCGCATAATGCTGTTGTACACCGGGGTAAGCCCGCAACAGCACCTTGGTCACGGTGTCGGCCTGCCGGTTGCGGAGTTGATAGTCGTAGAGTGCCTCCCGGTCAGCGGTGATATAGGCCCTGGCCGGAGCAACTTGTGCGTCGCTCACGGTAATCCAGCCATCCTGTTCCAGCAGGCGCAGCGCGGCATAAGCAGGGCCTTGCTCCAGTTGGTAGGTGCTGCAAAAATAGGCCAGATCGAAGTCGAAGGACTCGCCCAGGCCCGCGCCGATGGCCAGTTGAGTATAACTGCCCAATGCCTGATAGACCCGCCTTACCAGTTCGAGGGGCGGGTAACTGGCCTGCAAATGGTGTCGCAAACCATCGGCATCGCTTGGGGTGTAGAGCAGGACCGCATAAGATTTCGCACCATCGCGGCCCCCGCGCCCGGCTTCTTGGAAATAGGCTTCGAGGCTGTCCGGCAGGGTCAGGTGGATCACCGAGCGTACGTCCGGCTTGTCGATGCCCATGCCGAAGGCATTGGTACACACCATGATGCGCGTCTGGCCAGTGATCCAGGCCTCTTGGCGGCTGCTGCGTTCGTCGGGGGTCAGGCCAGCGTGGTAATAGTCAGCGTTGATGCGGTTTTGACGCAGGAGCTGGGCAATGTCTTTGGTCTCGCCGCGGCTACGCGCGTACACGATGCCCGTGCCCGGTACGTTGCGCAAAATGTCGAGCATTTTTTCGCGTTTCCGGTTTTCGTACAGCACCGAGTAGGACAGATTGGTACGCTCAAAGCTCTGGCGGAACACGTTTTTTTGCCGGAAGGCCAACTTTTCCTGTACATCTTCCAGCACCTCGGGCGTGGCCGTGGCGGTCAGGGCAAGGATGGGGACTTTGGGCAGCAACAGGCGCAGGTCAGCAATCTGCAAATAAGGAGGGCGAAAATCGTAGCCCCATTGGCTGACGCAGTGGGCTTCATCTACGGCCAGCAGATTGACGTTCATACGCTGGATGCGGGCCAGTGCCAAGTCCGTTTTCAGACGTTCCGGACTGAGGTACAAGAATTTGTACGCTCCATTACAGGCGTTCTCGAACAAAATATCGATCTCGCGGCGGCTCATGCCGGAGAAGATGGCGGTGGCTGCAATGCCCCTTTTCTGTAGGTTGTAGACTTGATCCTTCATCAGCGCGATGAGCGGCGAGACGACCAGACAAATGCCCTCCTGGCATAGCGCGGGTATTTGGAAACAAATGGATTTGCCGCCGCCAGTGGGCAACAGCGCGAGCGTGTCGCGGCCCGCGAGCGCGGAACGGATGATGTCCTCCTGCAAGGGCCGGAAAGTGGGGTGGCCCCAGTACTGTTGAAGGACGGCGAGGGGTTCGGTGGTGGGCGGCACGGGATGGATGTTTCTTGGGGCGAAGGTAGGTATTTGGAGGCCTTCTCAGTTCTATCATTCATTCCATTCCTCCACCTGCGCCAGCCGACACGCAACTAAAGATGGAGAAGACAACGGGCAAAAAT
>JAYUXG010000259.1:0-4383 GCA_043753125.1 Saprospirales bacterium
TATACCAAGCGTTCATCCGTAAAATCGCTACCCTTCCAATGGTATTGGCTCAACCAAGCATAATACTCGGGGTTCGGTGCGCCGCTTTTGACTCGCTCAGCCAAGTTACCTGGAAAAGGTCGTCGTATCGTACGCAGCAATTTAGCATATAAAAAATCTGGATGGGCTTGAATGAATCTGTCGTATAGCACTATTCGCTCGACCTGATAATCGAGCACTTGGGCATTAATACCTGCCATAGCCAACGAGTCGTTCCGGGTCGCCTGCGCGATCAGTTTCAAGTTGGCCTGCATCTGCTCTATTTTTGCTAAGAGTGCTGCGTCCAAAAGATTATATTGAAAAAATGCCGTATTTTCTGGGGAACCTTCCGCTTGTAAACTGTCCAAACGCGCCATAGAAGTTTTTACCGTAAAAGAAACATTTGATTTATCTAGTATAAAATCGAACAAACGCCCGCCCTTAATGGATAGAAAATACATCCCAGCGTGGCGGTTTTTACTTGAAAAACGCACCGTTCCTGTTGCAGTGTCCACGATCGCTGAATCTGCACGAAAGGCTTGCTCACCATAGTAGTAATTGAGGTTGGTGCGCGTTGCTTTTAACCCTTCAATGTGAAAAGTAAGTTGACCATCTCCCGCAACCTGAGCCGCCAAACTATATGACAGCAAACACAAAAAGAGAATATAAAATAATATATTTTTATAAAAATTCATGTTTAATTGTCTCGTATTCAATATTTAGATTAATTTTTACTAATTAACTGTGAAATTCTCTCAATACTTTTAATGCCTGTTCGATCATTGGACGCGTCACATCCAAATGCGTCACGAAACGAATCGTCTGTGGCCCAAAAGCCGAGGCGATAATGCCGTTTTCTTTCAAATACGCGAGAAATCCTGCTGTACCGGCGGGTTTAGCCGCCGCTTGCGTGTCCGCGTCGGCGGCTAAACCCGCCGGTACGAGGAGGTCAAAGATCACAATGTTTGTTTCCACCGGCCGGATAAGACCTACGTAGGGCAACTCCGCCAACGCTGCCGCCAGCAAACGCGCATGGGCATGGTCGTCGCGCAGCCGCTCCACATGGTGGTCCAGGGCGTAAATACCCGCCGCTGCCAGATAGCCCGCTTGCCGCATCCCGCCACCAAAGGCCTTACGCAGCCGCCTCGATTCGGCGATAAAAGCCTGATAGCCAATCAGGACCGAGCCCACTGGTGCGCCCAAACCTTTGGATAAACAAATGCTGATGCTGTCCACCTCCGCACCGATGGTGGCGGGCGGGTCGCCGGTTTCTATCAGCGCATTGAACAGCCGCGCCCCGTCGAGATGCAGTTTCAGCCCCTTTTCCTGGCACACTCGTCGGATGTCCCGGATATTTTTCATAGGATAAATACTGCCGCCGCCTTTGTTGCAGGTGTTCTCAATTACCACGAGGCTGCTGCGCGGCAGCCAGTCCTGCGTTGGCCGCACGGCAGCAGCCACCATCGACGCCGTCAGGATGCCATTTTCCCCATGCAACAGATTGACTCCCAAGCCCGAATGAAAAGCGTAACCGCCCACCTCGTACTGGTAAATATGGCTCATCTCGTCACAAATCACCTCGTCCAACGGGCGCGTATGGGCCTTCAATGCAATCTGGTTAGTCATGGTGCCCGATGGGCAGAACAGGGCCGCTTCGTGGCCAAACAGCTCGGCACACTTGGCTTCCAGTGCGTTCACCGTGGGGTCTTCGCGGAATACATCGTCGCCTACTTCGGCGGCCCACATGGCTTGGAGCATACCAGGCGTGGGGCGGGTGACGGTATCGGAGAGGAGGTTGATCATACTGGAGCGCGGAATAAATTCCGCCGTTTTAAAAAAGCGTAGTTCCAATTTTGCAACTGTCTCTAAGGAAGTCGGCCTTTTTTTGGAAAAGGGTCACCCAGACATCAATCAAGCATCAAGTGAAAGGAAAGCAAAATTGATTTAGATTTCTGTATATATTTCTGCTTTGTTCGAGCGATAGTAGGCCCAGGCATTTATAAGGTCTTCTGCCCGAAGCGAAGGAAAAGAACTGAGTAAATGCACCTCACTTGCCCCGGCGTTCCTGGCCTCCACTAACAGCCAGACGGGTATCCGGGTGCGAACGATACAGGCACTGCCACCACATACACCAGCCGTCTTCTCAATGCCAGGTGTATAATTGTTAAGGTCTTTTTCCACCCAGCGGGCGACCTGGGCTTTTTCCCCCGCCGACATGGCAGGCAGTAATTGTTCCACTTGTTGTAAAGCGGTCATATTCTGTAATTTGTAACAAATACAGTGCCTTTTCACTTTTGGGCTATCCTTTTCGGGCAGGGCTTTAAGGCGGTCTTTATTTCTTCTTCCCCGCCGACTGCACTGGCTTCGCCTTCTCCGCCTGCAATTTCTGCTGTTCCTTCATAGCCTGTTCAAAACGATCGCGCCAGCCGCCGGTCTTTTTCGGTTTGTTTCGATTGGCATCCAAGGCAAGCCTTATCTTCTCATGGTCAATCAGGAACTTCTTGGTCACCACAGTCTGGCCGATGTTCAGAATGTTGCTGAAACATAAGTAAAGTGTAAGGCCCGAGGCAAAGGTGTTGAAGAAAAACAGGAACATGACCGGCATGAGGTATTGCATCCACTTCATCATTTTCATCTGCTCGTTCTGCATGGCCGAGTTGTCCATCTGCTTCATGGAGTACCAGGTGTACCACAGTGTGGTGACCACCCAGATGAGCGTGAACGCACTGATGTGGTTGCCAAAGCCGGGTACCATGTACGGCAGCCGGAAGGCCACATCGTAGCTGGACAGGTCGGTGGCCCATAGGAAACTGGCCTGCCGGAACTCGATGCTGGCCGGGAAAAAGCGGTATAGCGCGAACCAAATCGGCATCTGCAACAGCACTGGAAAACAGCCCCCCAACGGGTTGACCCGGAACTCGCTGTACAGCTTCATAGTTTCCACAGACATAGCCTGCTGATCGGTACCAAATTTCTTTTTCAAGGCTTCCAACTGCGGCTTAAGCGCGGCCATGCGGGCCTGACTTTTCACCATACGGTAGGTCAGCGGGTAGACCAGCAATTTAACGATCAGGGTCAGCAACAAGATCAAAATGCCCTGCTGGACGCTAAATTTGGATAAAAATGCGAAAATGGGGTGGATAATCCAGCGATTGATAGCCCCAAAGATGCTGGCCCCGAAAGGAATAATGTCCTCCAAAGCCAGATCATAGGATCGCAGCCGTTCAAATTCGTTCGGACCGGCATACATGGTCATGTGTACGGTTGACTGGTCCAATGGTATTTGGGCCGTGCTTTTCAGCATTTTTAAGTCCGGCTCGACACTGGTGAACATCCGGGTCTCGCCCACAAACTGTCGAAAGGTGAAATCTTTGGCGATGAGACTGGTGTTGAAGAACTGGTGGGAGTGGGAAAACCACTGCACGGGCTTGCCCACCGCCTCCACGGCATCACCCTTACAGTCGCAGTAGTCCGGCGAGTCCTCGGTAGTCTTGAAATACACCGACGACATCCCGCGCTCGTAGTCTTGGTTTTTCTCGATCTTGTCGAGGTAATTTTCCCAGTGCAGGGTCAGGTAGTTTTTACCGGGCACCAACACCGATTGCAGTCCGTTTGCGGCAATCTGGTAATCAATTTGGTAGCTGGTTGGCTGCAAGGTATAGGCTTGCTCTAAGTAGCGGCCTTCGCCTGCATCAGCCCGAAAAGTGATCACGTTGCCGACCTTGTTGGCCGTAAAGTACAGTTCGGCGGTATTCACCTTGCCAGCGGCAGTATTGAGTACCTCCAAGTCGAAATCGAAGCGGTTTTTGGCATCTTCCAATAGATACACCGGGCTTTTCACATCGTTGTTGGCGGTGTCCGTGTTGATCTTGTCAAAATTCTTCATCCGGATTTCCCGGATGCGGCCACCTTTGTTGGTGAATTTGATCACCATCATTTCGTTTTCCAGGGTCTCGAATTGCTCCTGTCCGGTAGCGGCGGCGGCGAAAGGCCCAAATTTGGCCATCATCATGATGCGGCCAGCCGAATCGGCGGGCATGGGGGTATTGGGTGACGTTACGCCCGGCCCAGCCGCTGGACCCACCGCTGTAGGAGTGGGAGTAGCGGTCGGCGTAGCAGGTTGTTCGGCGGTTGGTTGGGCAGCTGGATCGACGGTCTTTTTAGGCGGAACCGATATTTGCAGCCAAACGTACAACAGCCCAAAGATCAACGCGATGCCGATGTACGTACTTAAATTCGTTTGTTTATCTTCCATCATTGTGTATGTAACGGCGGGTTCAGCCGCCGATAATGTATGCAACGGCGGGTTCAGCCGCCGATAATGTATGCAACGGCGGGTTCAGCCGCCGATAATGTATGCAACGG
>JAYUXG010000260.1:0-1682 GCA_043753125.1 Saprospirales bacterium
CCATGGAGCAAAACATCACGGGTTTGATCCACCTGACCAATGGGCATAAGATTTCAAAATTTGAACTATTGGAAATCTTCCAGGCGGTTTTTAAAACCGGCGATAAGAGTGTGCTGCCCTATGCCGGAAAAATCACCGATAAAAGTTTGCGATCCATTCGCCAAGATTTCGCTTACTTTGTGCCGCCATACGAACAAATGGTGCAGGCTATGTACACCATGATGCAGGCAAACCGAGCCAGGTACCGGCACAATTACAAGCTCGATCAATGAAAAAGGGACTGGTGCTGGGGGAGGTTTTCTACCCGGAAGATTTTATTATCAATGACCTCGTTCAAGAATGGCACCAGATGGGACTCAAGTTGGAGGTGCTGACCCGAGCGCCCTCCTACCCTTTTGGAAAAATTTACTCCGGTTACAAGAACAAGATATATCAACACACGGACTTCCAAGGAGTCAAGGTGCACCGCTTTCCCTTCATCGCTGGTTATCAAAAAAGCGTTGTCCTAAAGCTGCTCAACTATCTTAGTTTTTTGTTTTTTAGTACTACCATTATTTTATTTATCGGTAAAAGATACGATAAAATCTTCATCTACCAGACCGGGCCGCTGTCGGTGGCCGTTGCGGCCATAATTGCCAAAAAGATTTACAAGACCAAAGTGACCATTTGGACCCAAGACCTGTGGCCCGATACCGTCTATGCCTACGGTTTCAAACAAACCAAACTATTGAAGTATTTTCTGGATGGATTGGTAAAATTCATCTATAAAAATTGCGACACTGTGCTGGTATCTTGTGAAGGATTTGCGGACCGATTGAGGGCATACGTACCCCATAAAGAAATTCATTACGTTCCCAACTGGCCCTTGATCAATGGGGCTACCAAAAACCGAATCGTACTTCCCGGGAAGTTCAATTTCACCTTTACTGGTAATATTGGCAAGGTACAAAACCTGGAAAATGTCATTTTAGGGTTTGGCCTATTTTCCAAAAACTATCCCGATGCCTGCTTGAACATCGTGGGCGATGGGTCTAACCTGGCCGATCTAAAGGTACTGGTCGCCACCCACCACATCAAAAAAGTCAACTTCACTGGCCGGAGGCCATTGGGGGAGATGCCTGCCTTTTTTAAGGCCAGCGACGTGTTGATTATTTCCTTGGTGGACGAGCCTATTTATTCCATTACCGTTCCCTCCAAATTTCAAACCTACCTGACGGCCGCCAAGCCCATCTTCGCGGTCATGAAAGGTGAAGTAGTGAACATGGTTGAGAAATACAAGATTGGGGTAGCCGCCCTGCCATCCGACCCGGCCCACATTGGGCTGGGTTTTGAAAGGTTATATACAATGGATGCGGCGGAATCTAATGACATGTCAGCCAATGCTGCCCACTTGCTCCAAAAACATTTCCTTAAAACCACTGTCATCAAGAAATTGACCAACTTTTTTTGGAGGGGCGTGCATAGCCAACGCAAAATGGTTTTGCCTATGCATGTTTCGTAAAACACTGCCAGTCAATATTATATCTACGTCCTCTATATATTACCTACGCTTTTACGCCACATTATTCAGTTTTTCTTTGGTTGAATAAGAACGCGGCTTTACCTTGTCCGCTAATTAAAGTTTGGCTACCAAAAAGATAAAAACTTAGCCATACTAAATAATTGAAAATCAATTATTTATA
>JAYUXG010000261.1:0-4380 GCA_043753125.1 Saprospirales bacterium
CCACTGTGCAGGTGAGTTATACGGTGACGCCCGCCACTCCGGCGGACAAGCCCGCTACCCAGGTATATTCTTATACCGTGCAGCTGTAGTTTTTTAAAACTCGATTTCGAATGCCCCGGCGTCCGGCTTTACGGCGTTGCGCATTTTGCCATCTAAATCCTGGTCAATGCCCGGCAAAGGCACGGCATAAGCATTGGCAATGGACCCCAGCGAATCCAGCCGGTAATTGTCCCGATTGGAATCCAAAAAGAGGGTATCCTGTGGAGTAGCGTTCAGGCAAGGCTGACAGCGGCCGAGGAAATCCGGGTGGGCATTGGGCTTTAGCAAATCTTTTACCCGCACAATACAGTTTTGCAGTTGATAGTCAAACTGGCTGGAGTCGTCCTGCGAGTAGTCGGCCAGCGTAATCTGGTCGGCCTTGGTGCCGTAGAAGATGCAGTTGCGAAAGCGGGCTTTCAGTGGCTTTAGATCAAAATTATTGCATTGCGGGTCCAGGCAAAGGAAGTTGGTCATACCCAGCGTCTCGCCATCTACACCATAACTGGCCGCCGTACAGTAGCGAAAATCGTAGTCTCCACCCCATTCCAATTGGACGCAAAAAGATGCGTTGTTGTAAAAAAGACAATTTTCCGCGTTTATCTTGGCTTGGTAGGCAATCAGCCCGCTGTTGGCCGTGTTGTAAATCTGCACATTGCGCATTATTACGTCCACTTCCTGGTCGACACGCAGGCCGATGATCGAATTGCGGATGATACAGTGTTCCAAGCGATGCCCGGCTGTACCATCCTGTAGCCACAGCCCTACCCATTGGCCGGGGTCTTCCTTGAATTCGGACTCCAAGCGGTCGCCTTCAAAAATAACCGGGTTTTCCTTGGTGCCTTCTACGAGCAGTCGCCCGCCGTTGGTGAAAGTGATGAACCCATCGTTGTAGCGGTATATGCTGTCAGTGCCAACGTTATCTTTTCCAAATCCGCCGTGTACGTACACGTGTGTGCCAGCGGGAACGCGCAGGGTGCAGCCATCCACCACCAGAATGCCATAGATCACGTAGGGCAGCGAGTCGTCCCAGACGATGTCCTCGCCGTTGGTACATTGGTAGCCTGCTATCCCGCCGCCACCGAAGCGCGAGGGCAGGTAGTTAGCGTTCTGGCCAAAGGCTTCGAGGGTCACCTGTTGCACGTTGCCGTTGGTTTCAAACACCAGTGCTTCGTTCAGCACGAACGGGCTGGCACTGATGGGCTGATTCGGATTGATGAGCACTTCGGCAAACACGTACAGGCTGTCGTGGGGCGCAATCTCTATATCGCGCTGATTGTCGCCGGACAGACCATCTATATTCAGGTTAAAGCGGGAACTTGCGCCATTGGCCAGATAGATGCGGGAAATGCGGATGCTTTCCGAGTGGCGGTTATACACTTTCAGGATGCGCGTAGCCGAGCCGAGCTGGGTGAACACCGTATCGAAGCGCAGCGTATCGGTACTAAATTCGAGCTTATCGGAATCATTGGTGGTGAAGCGTTCTTGCTGACAAAGCGTAAGCAGCAGGGAAAGCAGGGGCAGCAGCAGCAGGGCGGGCGAGAGCCGTCGTGTCATGAGTTGTTTTTTATAAACGGGCAAAGGTAGCAAGAAGCAAAGGCGATGGAGGAAATGGGCAAGGAAGCAATGCGAAAAAAACGCTTTGGCACATGGTCAAAGGCGAACTTTGCCAACTGATCTTAAAGTAAAATTGGAGAAGTTGAGAATGTAGAAGGATTGATAAAACTTTGATTCCCATTCTGTTATAAATTTACCCTATTCAAAACCAGTTTGAGTTGCCTATTAAACTGAACAAAAGCCTGCGGCTGCGTTCTGTTTTTGTTAAAATACACACCTATGGAAGACTTTCGGGAATACATCAGCATCAATCCTAATATTCGCTTTGGAAAACCCTGTATCGCCGACATCAGCATAGGCGATATCTTAGGCTGGTTGGCTGCGGATATGTCTTTTGAAGAAATTTTGGAAGATTTTCCGCAATTGCAACGTAAACACATTCTGGCTGCATTGGCGTTTGCCACGGAGCGTGAAAATGTGGTAAAAATCATTGCTTCAGCGGCATGAAAATTCTGCTGGATGCCAACTTGTCTTGGCGGTTGTCCAAACAACTTATGCCGACCTTTCCCCAGATCCTTCATGTGGAGCGTCGCTTACTTATTGCTACTATCTATTCGCTTATTATGCACTGTCGCTTATTTGCCCCGGCGGGTTGCTCGCTGCGGGTTGATCGCGCCTTTTTTGTTAAGAAAATTAACGTTTTCAAGAAAGGGCTACCTAAGCGTTGCTCGCTCGAAAACGTGCTTTCTTGGGCAAGTATAGTTTGGCTGGCATTTTCCAGAAAGGCATCTTTCAGAATCATATTTGGAATCAAGGCTTTTGAAGGGCTAAAACCGGGCAATAGACCAGCGCGTTTGCAAAACTTTAACACCGCATTTTCCATCATTTTTAACTTTTTCTTAACGGCCTGCGTTAGTTTTGCATCGTCTTTACCAATGGGCAATAAGGTGCTGTACACGAGGGCAGGTCGGTACACAACATGGAGCAATTACGGAGCATAGATGTGCTGATTCCGGCCTGGAACGAAGAGAAATCACTGCCATTGGTGCTGGCTGGCCTCCCAAAAAGTTGGGTGCGACAAATAATAGTGTGCGACAACGGTTCTACGGACCGGACCGCAGCAGTAGCCAGAGCGGGTGGTGCAGTGCTGATCAGTCAGCCGGAGCGTGGTTACGGCAATGCTTGCCTGGCTGGGATGCGTTACCTGCGCAGCTTGCCGCCGTCTGAACAGCCCGACATCGTGGTGTTTTTAGATGGCGACTATGCGGACTACCCGGAACAACTGCCCCTACTGGTGGCCCCGATCATAGTTGGAACCCACGATATGGTGATCGGTTCGCGGCAATTGGGTGGGATGGAGCCGGGTGCTATGACTTTTCCGCAGCGTTTTGGCAACTGGTTGGCTCCTTTGATGATCCGCTGGTTTTATGGCTATCGGTTTAGCGATCTGGGGCCGTTTCGGGCGATTCGGTGGGACAAGTTGCTGGCTCTGGAGATGCAGGACCGGAATTTTGGCTGGACGGTGGAGATGCAGGTAAAGGCCGCCAAGCAAAAACTGCGCTGTACCGAGGTGCCAGTACGCTACCGCAAACGCGCCGGTGGCCAAAGCAAAGTCTCCGGTACCCTGAAAGGCTCCGTGCTGGCCGGCGTGAAGATAATCGCCACTATTTTTAAATACCTGTGAATTGGATAAGTATTTGAAAATTTGAGTATTTGATCAAATCCTCGACTATTCAAATCCTCAAATAATCTGATAAACCATCTGGAAGTGAATCATTAATAAAACTCAATATCACAATATGTTCGGTCTTCATTCCCTGTTTCAAGCCTTCGAGTATCAAGCCTTTGTCGATTTTGGCTACTTGATGCTGTTGGTTTATTTTACCGCTATGAGCGCGGTGACCATTTACTGCCTGCTGCAATTTCACCTTTTATACCTCTACAAACGCCACCACCGGGAAAATCCGACCATCGAATATACCCAATATGCAGCCAACGATGAGCAAGTACCATTTGTGACGGTGCAACTGCCCATGTACAATGAGGTGTACGTAGCCGAGCGCATTATTGATTGCATTGCCAAGCAGGAATATCCAAAAGACCGCTTTGAGATCCACGTGCTGGACGACTCCACCGACGAAACGGTCGGCATCGTGGCAGCGAAGGTGGCCCAATACAAAGCATTGGGTTTCAATATCGAACACATCCACCGCGTGAATCGTCAGGGCTACAAGGCCGGTGCTTTACAAGAAGCTATGCCGCGCGTCAATGGTGACTTTATCGCTATTTTTGACGCCGACTTCACGCCGCGCTACGATTTCCTGCGCACCACAATGCCATATTTTGAAAACCAAAAAGTGGGCATTGTGCAGACGCGCTGGGAACATATCAATGCCGATTACAGCTTTCTTACGCGATTGCAAGCTTTGCAATTGAACGTACACTTCACGGTCGAGCAGGCTGGCCGTTCTTATGGCAATTTGTTGCTCCAATTCAATGGCACGGCCGGTGTATGGCGCAAAAACGTGATCAATGAGGCTGGTGGCTGGCAGAGCGATACCCTGACCGAGGACTTGGACCTGAGTTTCCGCGCTCAGATCATGGGTTACAAAATCCAGTACCTGGAAAAATTAGGCAGCCCGGCAGAACTTCCTGTAGAAATGAACGGCCTGAAAGGGCAGCAATTTCGTTGGAACAAAGGTGGCGCACAAAATGCCCGCAAACTGCTGCACCTGATTTGGAAAGAAAGCGGCAACAAGCTCAACCTTGTCCAGAAACTTCATGCCA
>JAYUXG010000262.1:0-1682 GCA_043753125.1 Saprospirales bacterium
CCCTGTCTTTCACCGCCTGCAAAAAAGAGGATTCTTTCGAGGAAAAAATCGTCGGGCAATGGCACTCTACTAAAGTCACCTATGACAACAATGATGCCACTGGCCTGTTCAATTTTCGGCTTACCCTGCAAAACAGCCGCGAGTTCGACCTGACGCTCACCACCATCACCGGCACCCAAGCCTCCACCGGCAGCTGGCAGCCAAACGAGTCCACCGAAGAGGTGACACTGGTCAACGACAGTGATGGGGCTACTGCCAAGTACGACATCACGCAACTGAACGACACGCGCATGACCGCCGAAACCATCTACCAGGGCAAACGCCTCGTCATCGTGTTCGACAAATAATAATTATTCCGACCGTCGTAAAAAAATGGGACGGCCCGGTGAACTTTGCGTCACCGGGCCGTTTTTTATGGCCACCCCTCTGACCTTTTTTCAATCCATTAAAGATGAATAAAGTACGCATTGACAAGTGGTTGTGGAGTATCCGCATTTTCAAGAGCCGCACCCTCGCCACCGACGCCTGCAAGGGCGGTAAGGTGAAAGTGAAAGGGGAAGGGGTAAAGCCATCTTTCCTCGTCGCTGAAGGCGACGTGGTGGGCGTGAAAAAAGACGGCTTCACCTTTGAGTTCAAGGCAATCCAACTGATCGAAAAGCGGGTGGGGGCGCCTATTGCCGTGACCTGCTACACCGACGTCACTCCTCCCGAAGAGCGCGACAAATACAACGCCTGGTTCTTGAACGCCAGCCAGACTTCCGAACAGCGCGAGCGTGGCACCGGGCGACCCACCAAAAAAGATCGCCGTGAACTGACTGACTTGAAAGAGGCCTATGATTGGGACGATGTAGAATGATAAACCTGCTCTTTTGGGTACTACATCAACCCAAACATCTTAGCGTACTTCAACATTTCTCCGGGGTTGCTAATCTTCAGCTTGCCGGTCATCATGGCCATCATCGGATTCAGATCGCCAGAAATCAGCTTGGAAAAATTGTCGGCACTGGTGCTCACCTTGCAAGTAGGCTCGCCGGTGAGGCCTTCGCTCACGTCCATTTTACCGTCTTGTATCTGCACCGTGTACTTCCCCGAGCCATCCACATCAAAGTGAAATAAGGTCGAAACGCCTTCGACGGCTTCGGGCTGTACTTTTTCGGGCAGGGCGTAGAGAAATTCTTTGACGTCAATCATGATAGTAAAGTTGTTGAGAATGTGGAGAAATAGTGGGGGTGAGCAAAGTCCTAAACGTGGAAAACATGGAAAATAGAGGAGGGTTTTCAACAGTTTCTACCTCTTCCATATGCTTTACAAATTCATCTTGGCTTAATGTACAGCCCCTATTTTCGCCCAAAGGTAAAATCGCATTTTGAAAATGACCGCGCAAAAACAATTCCTTCCGTTCCTTTGGCTGATGTTCGCCGCACTTCCTTTCTTTGCCTGCAAATCCACTCCTCCAAACGCCCCCGTTACGCTACGGGCGGGTTTCGACTGGCAGGGCCACCGTGGCTGTCGCGGCTTGATGCCAGAAAACTCCCTGCCCGCTTTCCTGCACGCGCTGGACTTTCCGGAGGTAGTTACGCTGGAACTGGATTTGGCGGTGTCTAAAGATAACCAATTGATCGTCAGCCACGAACCGTGGTTCAATCCAGTCATTTGCCTGGCCCCCGGCGGTGATTCCATCC
>JAYUXG010000263.1:0-4377 GCA_043753125.1 Saprospirales bacterium
GAAACGCTCGGTTTTTGCCCAAATAGTGTGCTGACCATGCAGCGTCGGCCCGCCATCGCCAAAGCGTTTATTGGACTAAACAAAGCAGTAATGGAGAATCAAGGCCGGGTGACCAGTGCGCTCAAACGGCTCATCGGTTACGTGGCCAGTTTAACCGCTGGTTGTCATTATTGCCAGGCCCATACCATCCGCGCCGCCGAACGCTACAGGGCTGACAAGGAGCAACTTGCCAATGTCTGGTCCTACAAAACCCATCCAGCCTTCGATGCTGCCGAGCGAGCGGCCCTGGATTTCGCGATAGCGGCCTCCGCCGTACCAAACAGTGTGGATGAGGCTATTGCTACGGAGTTGCGCCGATATTGGGACGAGGGAGAAATCGTGGAAATACTGGGTGTGGTCGCGCTGTTCGGCTATCTCAACCGCTGGAACGACAGTATGGGAACTACTTTAGAAGGACCCGCTGCGGAGAGCGGGTGGCAGTGGCTGGGAGAGCAAGGCTGGACGGCGGGGAAGCACGGCTGAGATGTCTGCTAAACTTCATAGGTTTTTTTGGAAACCTACGAGGTTTATACGTCCGGATGCCTATATGCCCAAAACTCATCCCTTCATCCCCTGCCCTACCCTGCTGATCGAATTTTTACCTTGCTATCCTGCCATCTAAGTTTCTTTGTCCTGAAAGAACACTATTTTCTTAGCCAACACCTTTCCAATTCACAATCAACAATTATGAAAAAAACGCTATTTTTTGCAGCATTTCTATGCCTGTCCACTGCCTTCGCACAGGCGCAGAATGCCGAAGAAATCGTCGCCAAACACCTCGCCGCCACCGGTGCCGACAAGTGGGCCAACATCAAGACCATAAAAATGGAGGCCAACATATCTGCCGAAGCAGCTGCGGGTATGAATATTTTGTGGGCGATGACCGCCACCCGTGATAGGGCTGCCCGTATGGACGTGTCAGTGATGAATATGAGCCAGGTAAATGTCGTCAATGGCGACACAGGCTGGAGCACCAACCCTTTTGCCGGCAAAAAAGACCCCGAACCAATGACCGCCGATCAGGTAGTCTCGATGAAAGACATGACCGACATCGACGGCACACTGGTGGGGTACAAGGAAAATGGCTATACCATTGAGTACGTCGGCACCGAGGACGTGGACGGCACGGAGGCCATCAAGATCAAGGTCACCAAGCCCCACAAGACAGAATACTCCTTCTTTGACCCAACTAACTATTACGAAATAAAAAGGTTGGATGTGGAAGAAGTGGATGGCAAGACCGTGGAAAGCGCGGTGTTGTATTCCAACTTTAAAACCCAGGACGGTATCGTCCTGCCTTTCAGTATGCAACAGGTAGGCGGCGGCATGGGCAACGCCACCATTACCGTCACCTCGGTGGTCTTCAACCCGACGGTGGACGATCAAATCTTTGAAATGCCGAAGAAGTAAGTAGTTGGACGCTGGACGCTTCGTACACTGTAAACTTGATTTTTTGAGTATTTGAAGAATCGAGTATTTGATCAATTACCTGATAATCATGTAATTTGATCGAATACTCAAATACTCGCATCCTCTATAAACTTAAGGTACAATGTCCAACCTCCAATGAGTCTAGCGAATTTTTTCAATGGCGGAGGCGCAGGATTTTTTCTGCGCCTCCGCTATTTTTTAAATATTCAAGTAATTGAAAATGAAACAATTGTTCCTATTTTTCCCAATATTCTTATATTTGGTCACGGTCCATGCCCAAAACAAACTATCGTCCGCCACCTTTGGTGCGGTGGAGGCCCGCAGCATTGGCCCGGCCGTCATGGGCGGGCGCATCACCGCCATCGAAGGAGTGAACAACAACCCTAAAACGCTCTACGTCGGCACGGCGGGCGGCGGCATCTGGAAGTCCACCACCGCAGGCATGACTTTCGAGCCAATCTTCGATAAATATCCGCAAAGCATCGGCTGCCTGGCCATTGACCAAAACAAGCCCGAAACCATCTGGGTCGGCACCGGCGAGAGCAATATGCGCAACAGCGTCGCCGTCGGCCTGGGTATTTACAAATCCAGTGATGCAGGCCGCAACTGGACGCGCATGGGCCTCGAAAACTCGGAGCATATTGCCAAGATCGTGCTTCACCCTTCCGATGCCAATACGCTGTACGTCGCCGTGCCGGGCAAGCTTTGGAGCGATAGCCCCGACCGTGGGCTATACAAGACCACCGATAGTGGCAAGACTTGGGAAAAAGTCCTTTATACCGACGAAAAAACGGGCTGCGCCGACGTAGTCATGGACCCGCGCAATCCTGACGTGCTGTTTGCCGCCATGTGGCAATTCCGCCGCAGCCCTTATTCCTTTAGCTCCGGCGGCCCCGGTAGTGCGTTGTACAAAAGTATCGATGGCGGCAAAAATTGGCGCAAGATCACCAATGGCCTTCCCACCACCGAATTTGGCCGTATCGCCCTGGCCCTCGCGCCCAGCGCGCCCGACAATATGCTGGCCATCGTGGAAAGCGAAAAAACCAGCCTGATGATCTCCACTGATGGCGGCGAAACGTGGAAATATCAGAGCGCGACCAGCAACGTCACCGCCCGGCCCTTCTATTTCAGCACCCTGGTCGTCGATCCCAAGGATGCCAAGCGCGTCTATCGCCCGGCGTTCTCGCTCTCGATCAGCACGGACGGCGGCTACTCGTTCAGCGAAGCCTCGAACGACGGTGGCTGGGTCCACGCCGATCACCACGCGCTGTGGATCAATCCCAACACCACCAGCCATATGTACCTCGGCACCGATGGCGGCGTGTACATGAGCCTGGACCAAGGCGTGACCTGGTTGCACCTCAACACCCTGCCCGTGTCGCAGTTTTACCACGTGCAGGTGGATGAAAAATCACCCTACAACGTCTATGGCGGCCTGCAGGACAACGGCTCGTGGCGGGCTCCATCGCAGAGCGTAGGCGGCATTGAAAACCGCGACTGGGAGAACGTCGGCGGTGGCGATGGCTTTTGGGTGCAGCCCGATGCCGCCGATCCGGATATTGTGTACAGCGAGAGCCAGGGCGGATATATTTCCAAGGTAAATACCAAGACCAACCAATCGCAATTCATTCAGCCACAGGCCATTAAAGGCGATGCCAAATTTCGTTGGAACTGGAACACCCCCATCGTGCGAGGCCTTAAAAACCCCAAGACACTGTACATGGGGGCGCAGTTCTTGTTCCAATCCAACGACCGTGGCTATTCCTGGCAGCGCATCTCGCCCGACCTGACCACCAATGACCTCGCCAAGCAAAAGCAGGCCGAAAGCGGCGGCGTGACGGTGGACAATACCAGTGCCGAAAACCACTGCACCATTTTCAGCATCGCGCCTTCGCCCCTGGATGAAAACGTGATTTTTGTGGGCACCGACGATGGCAATATCCAAGTGACCCGCGACGGCGGCAAAAACTGGGTACTTATTTCCAAAAATATTCCCGGCGTACCGGCCGGCACTTGGGTGAGCCGGGTCACGCCCAGCCGTTTTGACGGCAACGTAGCCTATGCTACTTTCGACAACCATGCCTACGGCGACATCCGCACCTATGCCGCCAAAACTGCCGACGGCGGCAAAACCTGGACTTCCATTGGTAATGACAAGGTACTGCAGGGCTACGCCCACGTGATCGTGGAGGATTTGCAAAACCGCGATTTGTTGTTCCTCGGCACCGAGTTCGGTCTCTACATCAGCAACGACGGTGGCCAAAACTGGGTGCTTTACAAGTCCAAATTGCCCGAGTACGTGGCCGTGCGCGACATCGTAATTCACCCTGGCAGCAACGACCTGGTGCTGGCTACCCACGGACGCGGCATTTTCATCGTGGATGATATTTCACCGATGCGCCGCCTGAACGCCGACCTTTTGCAAAAAGACGTGGCCCTGCTGCCCACGCGTCCCGTAGCCGTCACGAGCGGCCACTATGGCTCGGCATTCCCCAGCACCGGCTCCTACGCTGGCCCGAACGCCACCGAAATGGCCGTGGTGCAATATTATCTGAAAGACCGCCTCAACACGGGCGACGTGATAGTGGAGATAATGGATGCCGCTGGTAAAGTCGTGGCCACCATGCCCGGCACCAAGCGCAAAGGCATCAACTTCGTACGCTGGGATATGCGGATGCCGCCGCCCAAGGCCGCCAATGGCGTGATGGTGCGCGGCGAACCAGGAGCCTACGCCGGTTTTGTCGGGCGCATGGTCGTACCCGGCAACTACAAAGTGCGGGTAAAAGCCGGGGATTTCACCGACGAAGGCACGCTTACGCTGGTGCCCGATCCTTTGCAGCCCACCTTGGACTACCCAAAACGCCGGGCCCTCTCGGACGATCTTTTCCAACTGGTGGAAGAACTTGG
>JAYUXG010000264.1:0-1678 GCA_043753125.1 Saprospirales bacterium
AGGCCCCAGACATCCGGGCCGTAGCCGACAAACTGCTTGGGATTGTCGATGCAATACTGGCGGTTGGAATAAGTGGCACGGCGGCTATTCTCGTGATAATCAATACCCATCTTGCGCATATACGCATCCTGGATGCCGCGAAAATCCACCCAGCAATGGCTATATTGGTGACCGAAGAGCGGGCCGAAATTGACCATGTCCTGCCCTTTGTATTCGGCGCGGAAATAGTGTTTGCACCACTGCTGCCACATACTGGGCGGCACCGGGTGGGTCGGCGACCCGATGGCCATCAGGACCAGTACCATCGCTTCGTTGTAGCCTCGCCAGTCGGCGGGCAGGAAACCGCGGTCCGGGAACCAACCCATGCTCAGGCGGGTGTTTTCGTTCAGGAACCAGTCGAACTCCACCCGGCGATACAAAAAATCGGCCTGTTCGCGGATGGCTTTTTCGGTAGGATTGGATTGGTCAAAATAAGTAAGACAGGACAGGATGCCCGCCATGAGCAGGCCAGTATCGATGCTGGATAGTTCGACGTTTTGGAAGCGCAGGCCGGTTTTGGTGTCCAGGAAGTGGTAGAACCAGCCGCGATAGCCCGCCACCCCGGCAGGTTGGGCACCCTGGGGAAGATTTTTTAGAAAAAGCAGGGTTTTCAAGACGCGGTCAGCGGCTTGTGCGCGGGTGATCCAACCGCGTTCGGCACCCACCAAGTAGGCCGACAGCCCAAACCCGGTGGCGGCAATGCTCGAAAAAGCCTCGGTCGGATAGCGGTCGGGCACCTGCCAAGTGGTGGTGTCGGTGGTTGCCCAGAAGTATAGGAAGTGGCGACGCTGCGCCTCATCCAGGCTAAATGGGGGGTTAGTGGCCGTTGACCCAGTGGATGGCTGGGCCGAAAGGAAAGGCCAGAAAAGAGCCAGAAAGAGGAGGGTGAAAAAGTATTTTGGCATGTAAGGCAATATGATGTGCTGATTTGAAAAATGCCATTCAAGTCAGCAAAGATAACGCCTGTCACATACTTTCCTTAAGATGATATTTGAGGCCATTGGAGCCGAAACTCATGGCCGTAGGCAGGTGGAGGTGGTTGTAAGTGACGGTCATGCCAGTGCTGGTTCCTTTGTAGGGGTCGCTGGCCAAGTTGCCGGTGGCATAACTGTTCGAGTTAAAGCCTTGCACCTTAGCATTCACATCTGCTACTTTTTGCAGGCGGTTGGCAGTACAGTTATAGGTAAATGTTTAATTTGTAGAAGTTAAAATTCTTCCTATTTAACTGACTATCATATTTTTATGATAAATTTGGTTTGCAAAAGGTGTTCAAAAAAGTTGTTCTAGTTGGCCTAAAATTTCCGCGTCTGATTGCAAAAGCATTCTGATAGACCCAAATCCGTTATCTTTAAATGCGCGACATTTTCTTCGGACGAATTTTACTAAAAATTGCAGGTGCAAAGCAACAAAGGCAAAACGTAATAATTTTACTTCAAACAAATGCTTAGTTGTGGTAATCGATTGTTGGATATGCAGATAATGTTTGATTAATTTGAAAAACTGTTTAATATATAGTCAAAGCAAAATGGTTTTGCATAAAGAGTCAGGTCTGTGGCTGAACCGCGAACCGTTGAAAATTGTGCCGCATCAAAGAATGGAGTTCTTCTTTGTACTGCCCGATATCTTCAAAAAACGGAAA
>JAYUXG010000265.1:0-4370 GCA_043753125.1 Saprospirales bacterium
ATTTAACCTTTTCAACAAAAAAATTACGTCTATGAAACTGATCTTTTCCTGCCCGCTTTTTGCTGGCCTGCTGTTTTGCTTGCTCTTGGCCCTGCCCAATACCGTGCGCGGCCAAGACCTCTCCGCCGAAGAAGCCGCCCTGCGCACTATCATCGAAGAAGATACTAAGGGGAAGCCTGCGCCGATGGCTGCTGACGCCATCTTCGTTTCCGGGGCCATTGAATATCCGGTCGTGGGCGAGGAACAGCGCAAAACAGCACTGGCTGAGTCCAACCAAAAAGCACAGCGTACAAACATCGAGCGCAAGAGTAAAGTTGAGCGGTTGGTACTCTCCCAAAGTGCCGATATGGCCTATGAATACGGCAGCGGTCACATGAGTTTCGATACTAAAGAAGGGCATATCGAATTTGACAACGCTTACTTGCGCGTCTGGCAAAAACTTGGCAAGCAGTGGCAGGTAGCGGCGGTATTTTTTAGAAAAAATGGCAAGCAGCAGTAGAAGAGGTACTGCTTCACACCGCTACCGCCCCCTTAATGCCCGGCCAAGGCTCATACCCCAACAACTCAAAGTCCTTGTACTTAAAAGAGAAAATATCCTTCACCGCCGGGTTCAGCCGCATCGTTGCCAGCGGGCGCGGTGTCCGCGAAAGTTGCAAATCCACCTGCTCCAAGTGGTTGACATACAAGTGAGTATCGCCGCCCGTCCAGACAAAGTCGCCGGGTTCGAGATCGCAGACCTGGGCCAGCATGAGGGTGAGCAAGGCATAGGAGGCGATGTTGAAGGGGACGCCCAGGAAAACGTCGGCACTGCGCTGGTAGAGTTGGCAGGAGAGTTTGCCCCCCCCCTGTCTCCCCATGAGGGGGGGAGAAACGTAAAATTGAAAAAGGCAGTGGCAAGGGGCCAAAGCCATGTCCGGCAACTCCGCCACATTCCAGGCGGAGATCACCATGCGGCGGCTGTCGGGATTGGTTTTTAAGGTATGGACCAAGTCGGCAATCTGGTCAATGGTTTGGCCGTTCGGTGTGGCCCAAGAACGCCACTGCTGGCCATAAACCGGTCCGAGGTTGCCGTCGGCATCGGCCCATTCGTCCCAGATGCGGACTCCGTTTTCCTGTAAATAGCGCACGTTGGTGTCACCCTGTAAAAACCACAGTAACTCATGGATGATGCTTTTCGTATGTATTTTTTTGGTCGTGACCAACGGAAAACCCGCTTGCAAATCAAAACGCATCTGGTAGCCGAACACGCTGATGGTGCCAGTGCCGGTACGGTCGTGTTTGCGAACGCCGTGAGCGAGGATATGGCTTAAGAGATCGTGGTAGGCTTGCACGTAAAAGGGGATAATAAGAGTTGACAAAAAAGGTGGATGAGGGTTTACAAAAAAGGGGCGATAAGGGTTGATGAAACGTTTCCAGAATACTGGGTAATGCTTCTTTTTATAAACCCTTATCAACCCTAATACACCTTTATAAACACTAATGCGCCACTACAAACTGCTTACTCACCGTTCCCCGCTCCGTAGTTAATCTGGCGAAATAAGTGCCGTTTGCATAGTTGGCCACATGACAGTTCAATACTTGTCGGCCTGTCACTGGTACATCCGTCATGGTGCGCTGTTCTGTTAGCCGCCCATTCAAATCTATTATTTCCAGTCGCAACAAGGCTATATTTTCTTTTAAATCGCAGACGATCTGCATGGAGCTATTCGACGGATTGGGCACGCAACTAACTACAATACCGGCATTGGCAGCACTTGGCTGGTGGGTGGACGTATAAATAGTGCTGTCATACAACACCAAATCCTCATCGCCGGGCTGATGAGCCATAAAGGTGAAATAGACCAGTAGCATTTCCTCCGTGGTAGCCTCCCCGGCGGGGATGTCTTGCGCTGGAAAGAACGGGTTCTCTTCATTGTCCGTAGTATTATCATAGACTGTTTTGGCGAACAAAACAGTACCCGCTGGCACAAAGACTGGTTGGGGATAATAGTAAAAGCCCTGCCAATGGAACTCCCAATCCGGGATTTTGATGAAGTTGATAATGCTGCCTTGCGGCGTCACGCCGAATACTTCGAACGACTTATTGATGTAATGCGCATGGGGACTCACGCCTAACACCGATACGTCAATGGGTACGGTATATTTAGCAACAAAGTCCCTGGATTCGTTAGCGGGAATTAGCAGTGGCCACGGTTCGATGGACGAATTGGTCAACCAGGAAAGGGACTGGGGGAAAAAGTAATTGAGCGGCGAAGCAGTGAAGAGTTCGCGAATACTACCGCCCGGGTTCGCCTCGGTCAGATAGACGTTGAGGTAAGTGTTGTCCACTTCGCCCTGTGAGCCTTGCGGATAATGCACCTGCACCACGATGTCGGAGCCGGGGAAAATGCGGAAAGCCATGCCCTCGGGGGTGGGCAGGAATTTTTGGCCGGGCACCCACTCGCCGATCAGGATGCCGCCCGGCCCCAGCGAGGTGAAGCCCGGTTCTGGGTCCATCGCGTCGTTGGCAGCGGACTCGCCCGTGGTGTCCTGATAGACCAAAATATGGTGAACAATATTGCGGTTGCCCGGCACTACCTCCATCAGGCGCATGAAGGCCACCTCGGTCATCGTGTTGGGGATCACAAAACAGCGGTACAAATCGTCGCCATCCGCTGGCATATTCACTGTGTAAGTGGGGATTTGCCACTTTATATCGGGCGGCCCGAATTGTCCGTCGCTGGGAAAAACCGGGACCGGAGGTGCCACAGCAGGATCGCCCTCGGCAGCACCCTGGTCCACCCAAGCGGTTATTTGATCGATCTCCGCCTGGGTCAGCAGACGCTCCTGCACGAAGTGGCGGAACGACGGGTCGGGTGGCCAAGGGGGCATCTCGCGGTGCTCCACGCTCTCCTGGATGCTGCTGCGCTGGTCGTAGGCATCTTGGTAGGTAAGCAGATCAAAAGGTGCAATCTGGCCGGGACGGTGGCAAGAGACGCAGTTTTTGTAAAGAATGGGGGCGATGTCCTGCGACCAGGTAAGCGGTGTCTGGGCTTGGGCCTGTAGGCTGGCCAATAGTATCACCGGTAGCCAGAGTGCCTGGCGTAGGGTTGGGGTGGGGAGGGAGGCAGGGGGAGATGTCATGATCATGTGTAAAAATATGAGTGTTTGAAGGAAGTTGGAAAATATGCAACAGGACGCTTTAGTAAAAGGTTGGTCATGCTGTCGCGTAAAATTCCCATTTTTGCGCCCCACAAAAACATTTATTTCAAAAAATCGTCTAAGTCGCGCGCCCATTCCGCATTTCATACTCCGCATTCCGCACTCCATATTTGCCCATGCAATTCCTGTTTCCCGCTTTTCTAACCGCCCTGGCCGTGCTGGCCATCCCAGTCATCATCCACCTCTTCTACTTCCGGCGGTTCAAAAAAGTGTATTTCACCAACGTCCGCTTTTTAAAAGAGGTCAAAGAGGAGACCAGCAACCGCCAGAAACTGCGCAACCTGCTGGTGCTGCTCATGCGCTGCCTGGCCATCGCCGCGCTGGTGCTGGCCTTTGCGCAGCCCTTCATCCCGCTGTCTGCCAACGTGAAAAAAGGGGAGAAAGCCGTAAGCGTATTCGTGGACAACTCGTTCAGTATGAATGCCCTATCCCAGTCGGCCCCACTGCTGGAATTGGCCAAGCAGCGCGCTCGCGACATCGTGGCCGCCTACGCCGTGGACGACCGTTTCCAGATCGTGACCAACGACTTCGAGGGCCGCGACCAACGACTCGTCAGCAAGGACGACGCCCTCAGCCGCATCGAGGAGATTCGCACCAGCCCGGCCACCCGCGACCTCTCGAAGGTGCTTACTCGCCAGCAGCAGGCCCTGAACACTGGTACGCAAGACAGCAAAGTGGCTTTTGTGATCAGCGATTTTCAGGACAATATCGTGGATTTGGCCAACTTCAAGGACACCCTGTTGGAAGTGAATCTGGTGCCGATGCGGGCTGTGCAGGAGCGCAACATTTCGGTGGACAGCGTGTGGTTCGACAGCCCGGTACAGATATTGAACCAGCCCGCTAACCTGTTCGTAAAAATCACCAACCGCAGCGACGAGGTAGCAGAGGAGGTACGCCTTTCGTTGCGCCAAGATGGGCAGGCCAAGCCGGTGGGCGCGTTGAGCATCCCCGCCCGCAGTACTCGCCTGGATACGGTGAGCTTCAACATCCTGCGTCCCGGTTGGCACGAAGCCAAACTCTCGGTGACGGACTACCCTATTCAGTTCGACGACGATTACTATTTTTCCTTTCACGTCGCGGAACGCATCAACGTATTGGCCATCAATGGCTTGCAGCAAAATAAATACTTGAACAATGCCTTTGTCGGCACGAAATATTTTCGGTTGGAC
>JAYUXG010000266.1:0-1676 GCA_043753125.1 Saprospirales bacterium
CTGTTGGTCGTGCAGCACCGCATCCCGTACAGCCAATGGCGCAGCCCGGAAAATCAGCCCAAGCTGGAAGCCCTGCTGCGCTTTTACCTGGGGCCTTACGCCGCCGATTTACAAAACCAGTTGACCGAGCGGCTGGTGGTACTGTTTCAAATGTCCTTGTTCAAACGAGAACCCTTCTTGCAAGATGCCCAGACGGGTCTTTTTGCCCGCCTCCAAAAAGATTTTCGGCAGGTGGAATTGCTGACCAACCTGCCCGCCATCAATGGCGATGACGTGCAGGCTTGGGAACGCGACTTCCTGGGCGTACCCAACAATTTTATCAAAATTCGGAAATTTTTCACCATTATAGATGAAGTGACTGGCCAGCTGGAAGCAGAACCACGCGACGAGCTGCCTTTTCAGGACATCATCGAAAAATTGCAAGATCAAATTACGCTCTTCAATAAAAAGTTTATCCGTGCCGCCTGACCACGCCTATTTGCTGCTGGACGATTTGCTCACTATGCTCCCAACGGAGGGCTTTCAGCCCCAGTTGGAAGCCCGTCTCCGCCTGCGCCGCCTGCTCAACCGCTTGGCGCAAAGGGACGAGGCAATATCGTCGGAGCAGCTGAAAATACAGTTGGGCATACTCCTTTGCCAATCGGCGGAGGCGCAGCTACGCTTTCAGGAACTTTTTGAAAAATTTGTCCAACCCTATTGGGGACCGTCGCTGGCCGCGCCGTCTGCCGCTGCCCCCCCTGTTTCCTTGCCGCCCACCCCCGAACCGGCTGACCTGACCACGTCCGAACCGTCAGCACCCAATCCATCTGCCCCCGTTGCACCGTCCAAGCCAGTCAAGACGCAAGGCCGCAGCGGTCCGATCCGCATTGAGCTGCATTTCCCCAACAACAATCTCCGGGTCTGGAACACCCCGGCAATAGACCTTGCCCTGCGGCCTTTGCGGGAGAAAGAATGGACGGCGGTGCAGGAATGGGACCTGGCTGCCAGTATCCGGGGGACGATTCGGGCGGGCGGCATCCCAAGTTTTGTGCAGCGTTTCCGCAAAAAAACGCCGCAGTATCTCCTGCTGATCGATCAGCAAAGCCCCCGCGACCACCTTGCCGGACTGTACACCGACCTGGTGCTCGAAATGAACCGCCGCGATCTCGACGCAGAGTATTACTACTACGACACTACGCCTTATATTTGCTGGCGCGACCCACGTGATCCGCGCACCCGCACCAGTGTGGAGGGCCTGCAAAGCCAATTTCCCGATGCCAAACTGCTGATCGTCGGTGAGGTGGAAGGCCTGTTGGACTTTCCCGACCTGCGCCCTTCCAACCTGGCCCTCGACCTGTACGACCAGTGGCGGCAGGTTGCCCTGCTCAGTCCCAAGAGTACGGCTGACTGGGGCGAAGGCGAACGGACCCTCTGCCCACTCTTCCCGGTCGTGCCGGCCAACGCCGTCGGGTTGTCTGCGTTGGTGCAGCAGTGGAACGATACCGAATTATTCACGCCAGCCTACTGGAAAAGCACTTACCCCGAACCGCCACTCGCCGATTCGACGCCGGACGACGATTCCTCCCAAACCCTGGACCACACCATTGAAAGCCTGTACTACTACCTCGGCGACAATGGTTTCCAATGGCTGTGCGCCAGTGCCATGTATCCCGAAATCTATTGGGAGCTGACCAAAC
>JAYUXG010000267.1:0-4367 GCA_043753125.1 Saprospirales bacterium
GCGGGGGAGACTTGAACTCCCGACCTCGCGATTATGAATCGCGCGCTCTAACCAGCTGAGCTATCGCGCCATTTTGCCAAAGCGGGTGCAAAGATAAAACCAGGTCATGTGAATTTGCAAGTCAGGGAAAAAGTTTTTAGTATTTCAAACAAAAAGTTTATGTTTGCCCGAACAAATTCTTTTTGATGGCACGTCCTTCCTCTTCCGATTCCGGCGGTTTTCTGTTCAAGACCGGCATATTCGCGGTGCTGGCCGCTGCTGCCTTTTGGGTGTTCAACCAGTTTTCCGGCCCAAAAGCCGAGGAGGCACCGACCAAGACGGAACTGCCAACCGATCATCCATTGCCCAACCCGCGCCCGACGCAAACTGCTCCAGCACCTACTGTCTTTACGGTGCCGGACAATATACTGCCTGCGCCAACGGCCGTTGGCGAGATTGTCCGCCATACCTATTTCACGCTTTCGTACGAGGAAGACCATGAGCAGGCCGAGTGGGTGGCCTATGTGCTCACCCGCGACCAATTGAATGAGAATTGGATGGCCCGCACCAATAACTTCCGGCCCGACCCCGAGGTGCGCACCGAGAGTGCCACCCCGCGCGACTACAACGCCAGCGGCTACGACAAGGGACACCTCTGCCCAGCGGCGGACATGGGCTTTAGCGAACAAGCGATGGACGAGTCCTTTTTCATGAGTAACATGAGTCCGCAGGTGCCCGCCTTCAACATGGGCATCTGGCGCGAGCTGGAGGAGCTCACCCGCGATTGGGCGCGCAAGTTCGGTCGCCTGTACGTGGTGACCGGCCCAATCCTGGCCCAGCCAAGTCTGGGTCAAATTGGGTTCAGCAAGATTACTGTGCCGTCATATTATTTCAAAGTCCTGCTGGCCCCCGATCAACAACGCGCCATTGGTTTCATGCTGCCCAATCAGGTGAGTACCCGGCTGGTGCTGGACTACGCCTACACCATCGACCAAGTGGAGAAATCGACGGGCCTGGACTTTTTCCCGCAGTTGCTGAAGGGCTTGGATGAGGAGTTGGAAGGCTCGCTGGACAAGGCGGCCTGGCCAATTGATCGGAAGCGCTATCAAACCCGGTTGAAGGACTGGAACAAGTAGTAAGTTGAGTGCGGAATGGCGGATGCAGAATTGCCTCCATAAATTCGCCTTCCGCACTTTTAACATCCTACTGGCGTTTTACCAGCTTTCTCAACCGTCCTTTAGTAAACTATATGCTTTTAAATAAGAACATGGCCGTCCTGGGAGGCTTTTTTATGCTGTTTCTGCCCTTAATCCAAACCGCCTGCGAAGAGCGGATAGCCGTGCCAAAGCCCCGGGCCTATCCCCGCGTGGTGTATCCCGAAAAAGTATATAAACCATTTGATGCCAGTTATTGCCATTTCACTTTCGATATGCCCGTTTATGCTGCGATTGAACGGGATACGGCTTTTTTTGACGAAAAACCCCGTGATGACTGCTGGTTCAACTTGGACGTACCCAGCCTGAGTGCCACCATTTACTGTAGTTATTATCCGCTAAAAGGCCGCAAGGACTTCGATGAACTGGTGCGGGATGCCTTTGAAATGACTCAAAAGCACAACATCAAGGCCAGTTATATTGAAGAAATACCGGTTCACCGGCCTGCCGACCAAGTGTATGGTATCATTTTCAACGTGGAAGGCCCGGCGGCTTCCTCCTACCAATTCTTTCTGTCCGATTCGACCCGCAATTTTGTGCGTGGGGCCTTGTATTTCAATACCAAAGCCCGTCCAGACTCGCTCGCTCCGGTAGTAGAATTTATGAAAAAAGACCTGAACCGAATGGTAGAAACGCTGCGGTGGGAGCAGTAAACGGTTGCCGTCCCTTGTAGTTGACGCAAGTGTACGCTAGGTTTTGTCATCCTGTCGGGAACTGTCCACGCCGCAGAACACCGCGCGCCATATAATGTAGAGCGGACGGTTCCCGACAGGATGACAAATGCGACGTGTTCTGTAACAAAAAACACCTTGGGATATTTTGTCTTGGTTAAACGCCATCGTTAATTTATTCGAAGGGCTAAACCAATGAAAATCAGTACATAGTAAGTATATTAATCTTCCACTATAATTTTTCTATACATCAAGCCTTGGTCACCAGCCAATTCCAGCCAGTACACGCCCGCCGGATAGCGGCCAAGATCGCCTTGCCATTGGAAGATACCGGGGGGGACTGTCAAACGTTGGGTTTGCAGGGTTGCTCCTGGTGCCGTGCGGATGGAGATAGTGACATCGCCGCCCGCAAAATCGTCCAACTGTAGCCGCACCGGGCCGTTCGTTGGGTTGGGCGACAAATGCAGCCCAGTCGCCCAAGTAGGGACCTGCGTCTTGATAAGGGAACTGTCCACTACGGCGAGTACCGGTACCCGTTCGCTGGCACACTGCAGGCCATAAAAATCAATATCCCAGTCATAGAAATAGTAGTAGCGGTCAGAGCTTAAATTGGAGTTGGTGATGGTCAATACGTTCGGCAGCATGTAAGGATAGTTCACGTTGGAATCGCTGCGGCGCAATTGCGGGCCAGTGGTACCCAAATTCGCCATATTGACCGTTTCGTCCGTAGTCAGTATCAAATCGTTGTCCACCGGCAGGTCGAAATCGAGCTCGACTTGGGAGGCACCGTTGGGAATAGCCACTGTCTTGGAAGCTAGTATGGTGCCATCGCTGCTGTACAGGACGATTTTCCGCTCGGCCACTTTGGTGCTGTAGACCTTGACCTGGGCCAAGCGACAAGGGGTATAACAGTTGAAAATGATCTGGCCATTGTATTGAGCACTCCCAAAGGCACTGCCGCTGTGGTTGAGTACGCCAGCATGCTGGTTCGGTTCGTCGTACACTGCCGCAGCGGCTACCCAGTAAGTGGTAGTCTCCGCCAGCAGCGGCGTCGCGAATGGGCTGCCCGTGTAGAGGGCGGTGGAGTCGTGGAGGGCAGCATACCACAAAGTTTCGTCGCCGGTAGCGGTCAAGGTTGCCGCCGTGTTTAGGGCCACCGTGTCGCCGATGGCCACTGGTACAGGAGCGGCAACGAGTGCCTCTACCCGAACCGTATCCGAAGTGAAGGAGGCGCACAATCCCTGGGTGGTCACCACGTAATCGGCGGTGTTCCCGATGGTGATGCTGGGGGTGGTGGCTCCATTGCTCCACAAGTAGGCTACGGCTGGTGAAGCGGTGAGGGTAACCGTGCCACCGGCACAAAAACGCAAAGCACCTTCGGCGGTGATAGTTGGGGTTTCGTTGGGGTCTACAATAGTGGTCAGCCGGTTCGACACGGTGGTACAGCCCTCGGCAGAGGTGACGGTCACGCGGTAGGTGGCAGCGGTGTCGGCCAGGATATTTTGGGTGCTATCCCCAGTGTTCCACAAATAGGTATAGCCTGCGGGGGCCATGAGCGTGACGGTCTGGCCAGTGCAAAAGACTGCCGATCCGACGGACGAGATGCTGACACTGGGCAGCAAGCACCCAGTCTCTTTAAAAATAAAGTACTGATCTACAATGGGTTGGTACAGTTTGTCCACTTGGCCGGAAGGCCAGCGCACCACAACGGAGTCAATCTGGGTGAGGTGGCCCATCCCAAAATGAATTTGTAAAGAATTGCTGATGCCATAGCTCTCGCCCGACCGCACCTCGCGTACCTGTATGCCAAGTGCGCTGTACAGGGTGACCTTGGCCCCTACGGCGGAGCGATTACTTTGTACTCCCTGTAAGGTCAGTCCGAAAAAGTGGTTGTTGTTGCGCCGGTTCATCCACAGCGCGTCAGGAATATTGCTGGGGTTGGTATAAATGCCCGCATACCCCGCGTAGATGTCCTGAAACCCATCGTGGTTGAGGTCGCCAACGGCAAAAGATTCTATTTGGTGGTCGTCAAAAAGGCCAACTACCTGGGTAAACGTCCGGTTGCCATTGTTGTGAAAAATGTGGTGCTCGGACCCGGCAATCAGGATGTCCACGAATCCATCGTTGTCGAAGTCGCGGAAAACGCCTTGAATAGGTAGCCCGGTAATACTGTCGAGCAAATTGGCCGTCGCGCTGATGTCGGTGAAATGCCCGGCCCCATCATTTTCCAGGAGCTGGCTCGGTACATCGTGGTTGGTGATAAAGCAATCGAAATCGCCGTCGTTGTCAATGTCGCCGAAATCCGCCGTCCAGCTTTGTGCGCCGATGCGGAGGCCGGATAAATTGCTGGTATCCTGCGTGTAGGTGCCATTGCCGTTGTTCCAGAATAGCTGGTTGATGCGCCGCGGATCGGTCGGGTCGTTCACTCCCTGGCGGCATTTGGCGATGTACAGATCCAGGTCGCCATCGTTGTCTACATCGCTCCACACCGAGCCGTAGTTGC
>JAYUXG010000268.1:0-10520 GCA_043753125.1 Saprospirales bacterium
GGGGAAGTTCCAGGCCACTGCCGGGTCGGTGGTGATGGTGTCCTTCATCCACATCACGGCTCCACCGCCACCGGCCAGGGCCGTGGACATGGATTCTTGTAAGGGGAACTTGGCATAACCCATAGTCTTGCTCCAAATCTGATGGGCATCCCGATCAATTTTGTGGACGATGGCATTGAGGGTATAGGTACCCAGGACAGGATGATAGTAGTAGTCGCGGACTACCGAACTCACCAGAAAATTTCCATCGTCAGTAGGAGTAATATCACCGTAGCCAACCGTTTGTGCAAAGGTATCGGTTAACATTTTATTAAATAGGACAGCACCAGCGGTATCGGTCTTAATAATCGTAATTTCTCCTTTGGCGTGCGGAAAGGCGTCAAGTCCTTCTCCCGCATAAAGAATATAATATCCCTCCTCGGTTTCCGCCACCCCTTCCCCATACAAGTAAGTCGTGGTCAAATCAGGATAGTAGTTTATCCAAACCGTTTCTAAATCCTGGTTGAGTTTGGCTAAAAAGGTACACATCCGGCCCGCACTGTAGTTTCGCCACTCGCCAGTCAATAGTATAAAACCATCCGAAGTGACCCAGTAGCCACCTCTCTCTGCAATGGCTATATCTCCTTGTGGGCCTTCTACTTCTACTCGTTTTACGATCTCCTTTGTATCGGCATCAATTTTAAAAACATCTTGCTTTCGGTCGCCATCATCGTTTTTTACAAAGCCATTTATTACATATAAATATTTACCAATGCTAAATATATTATAACCTTTATCGGTTTGAAACATATTTTCCGGGTTGGGGTCAATCGTTTTCATAAAGGTTTCGGTGGGTTGGGCCGTGGCATATTGCCATAAGCAGCCTACTATTAAAGTGGCAAGGAATGTCCGCATGGTAGTGTATATAGAAAAAGCCGGGTAGCGGCTCGGCAACGCCGCCGCCCGGCAGGGTGAGAAAATTAGTGTTGGACGATTACCACCGCATATGTAATCTAAGCGGAAATACTTGACAAATGTAGGCAGGGAAGTAGGAATAAGCAAGGGGCTAACCATAATTTAATCCAAACAGTAACAGTATATCATATCATATCATAATGCTGCTTTTCCCTCCATTCCCTCAAAGCAATACCCTTTTTCTTTAAAAAATTTCAACACCTCCGGCAGCACAAAACGCAGATTTTTTTCCGCTTTCAAACTATCATGTAATACTATAATAGAGCCCGACCCGGCGTACCGCAGCACATTGTCCAGACATTGTCGGGGAGTGATCGTTTGGTCAAAATCACCGCTGAGCACATCCCACATAATGATCTGGAAATGCTGTTGCAAAGAACGGCTTTGGCTGGGCCGGAGGCGGCCGTAAGGTGGGCGGAACAGGCGGCTGTCCACGGCCTCGGCGCAGCGGCGCACATTGTCGAGATAGGGTAGGGGTTTGGTGTTCCAGCCGTTGAGGTGATGGAAGGTGTGGTTGCCCACCGCATGGCCCTCCGCCAACACCTGTGCATACACCTCGGGATGGCGCAGCACGTTGTCGCCGACGCAAAAAAACGTGGCTTTGGCGCCAAAAGATCGCAACGTATCCAACACCCAGGGCGTCACCTCGGGAATAGGACCGTCGTCAAAAGTCAGATAGAGCACACGCTCCGCAGCGGGCAACGACCAGGTGTAGGCCGGCCACATGGCCTGCATGAATTTAGGTGTTTTGACCAGGTACATTTTAGCGGCGAGGGTTTGCTGAAAATTTATGGAAAGGCGGATAATCAATAAACCTGGCCCAGCACCGTCGGTGAGGGTTCAATATTGCCTGTGGTGGGCGGGCAGATAGCAACAACAGAGCAAAGTAAATCCAAAAATGTGGCCAAACCTAGGCCTGCCACCCGGGGAGACCCGCAGTCAATGTCTGGATTTTACATTTTGCCTGCCCCGGAAAATGCCTTTCTCCGCTGGGAATCATTTACTTTTGCGGAATCCCAGGCGGCCCCGCTGAATTTCATTCGACTATTTATCAAACTTTCGCCGCCCGGTTTCCTTTATAATGCGCGTTCGATTTGCACCCTCCCCGACCGGCGCCCTCCATATTGGCGGCGTACGCACGGCTTTGTATAATTACTTGCTGGCCCACCGGCACGGAGGCACTTTCCTGTTGCGCGTGGAAGATACCGACCAGAACCGTTACGTGCCGGGTGCCGAGGATTACATCATCGAGTCGTTGCGCTGGCTGGGTCTACTGCCCGACGAGGGGGTGGGCTTTGGTGGCGAACTTGGCCCTTACCGCCAAAGTGACCGGCAGCCGATCTACCGCCCATACGCGGAACAACTGGTGGAGCAGGGACAAGCCTACTACGCTTTCGATACGCCCGAACAGTTGGATGAACGTCGCCAAACCATTAATAATTTTACTTACAACTACCTGACTCGTACCGATTTGCGCAACAGCCTGACGCTTTCGGCGGACGAGGTGCAACGCCGCTTGATGGCGGGGGAAGCGCACGTCATCCGGCTGCGGGTGGAGCCGGGACGGGCCATCCATATTCACGACCTGATCCGGGGGGAAGTGGTGTTTCAGAGCGACGAACTGGACGACAAGGTGTTGCTGAAAGCCGACGGAATGCCGACCTACCACTTGGCCAATATCGTGGACGATCACCTTATGGGCATCACCCACGTCATCCGCGGCGAAGAATGGTTGCCCAGCACCGCCCACCACGTACTGCTCTATGAGGGCTTTGGCTGGGCGGACACCATGCCGCATTTTTCGCACCTGCCGCTCATCATGAAGCCGGTGGGCAATGGCAAGCTGAGCAAGCGCGATGGCGCCAAGTTTGGTATCCCCGTTTTTCCGCTGTCATGGCCTTTGCCGGGCGCGACGGCTCCCCCGGACGATCATTTTCTGGGGTTCCGGGAGGCAGGTTTTTTGCCAGCGGCGGTCATCAATTTTCTGGCCCTGCTGGGCTGGCACCCCGGCGGAGATCAGGAAATATTTACGTTGGACGAACTGGTGCAGCAGTTCTCGTTGGAACACATCAGCAAGGGCGGGGCGCGTTTCGATTACGAAAAAGCAAAGTGGTTCAACCAAAAATACATCCAAATGCTGGGCAATTCCGCGTTGGTGGCCTATATTCGCCCCCTCGCAGCCCAGAAAGGCTATGTGGTAAGCGATGATTATCTGGCCCAAGTGGCGGGGCTGATGAAAGAACGAGTGACCTTCCTGCCCGATTTCGTCGAAGCGGGGTATTATTTGTTTGAGCCGGTGCGCGACTACGACTTGGAGGCAATCCATAAAAAATGGCAACCGGAATGGACGGGGGTTTTTGAAGAAATGATCGCTCTTGTGGCGGGCTATGCGCCTTTTGAAAGTCACGACCTGGAGACAGCGGTTAAGCAATTTTTCATCGACCAGGGCGTAAAACCGGGTAACTTGTTACCGTTATTGCGGATAGCCTTGGCGGGCACGACGAAAGGGCCGGCCATTTTTGATATGGCGGTGGCGTTGGGCCAAGTGGAGACGGTACGGCGTTTGCGGGTAGCACTGGGGGTATTCAATGGAGGAGATATTTTATAGAGTAATATTTTTATTGACGAATGTAGAGGCCACATTATCCATTACTAAGGTATCTATAGCCAGAAAGAAATGCCTTCCCTTTAATCCGCTTTTAATCCTACGGACATAATATTGGCATTTTTGACATTGGACTAATGCAAGGTTAGTTCCAACGTCCAAAAATCAAAATGTCGAATAGTCCGTTTCACGACAAAGCATTCTCAAGAACATCCCGGAAGGCACCCTGCCGACCATCGAAACACGTTTTTATGACCAACCGGTTACACAAGTTGCTCCGGTCGCTACCAGTTTTAGCTGGCGGTGGCCTGCTGTTCTTCCTACCGATCGGCCTGCACGCTCAAGCGGAGAAGTTTAATTTCAACTACCCTGGTCCAACCACGGCGTCTGCTGGCCCCACTTGTAGCCGTACCTTGGCCAGTATTGTTACCCCATTGCCAACCGTGACCTCGACCGTGGGGGCTACTATTACCATGTCCATGCAAGACCCCGCCGAAACCACTGGCGGCTATGGCTTCAATGCATCCGTTCCGGCACCCGCCACCCTTTTGGTCGGCTGGCTGGTGAAAGACAATCAGGGAAATTCAGCGCATTTTTATTTCACGATCAATATCGTGGACCAGACGCCGCCGGTATTTGACTTGACAAACCACCCGAACTCCCTCGGTTTTGGATCCGTCGTTCAGGTGCCAGCAACCATCACTCCGCCGGTGACGGACAACTGCACCACCCCTGCCAGCCAAGTCACTGTCACCTACGTGCAAAGCACCCCGCCCGATACCTGCGCCGCTGGCACTTTCACGCGCACCTGGACGGCCACCGATCTTGCTGGCAATACCACCACTTTCACCCAGATCATTAACATCAGCGCAGATGTCTCCCCGCCTACTTTCAGTGTTCCACCCCAAAGCGGGTCTGCCCCTTGTGCGCAACTGGCCGCAGCGTATCCCGCCTGGCTGGCTACCCAAATGGCCAACTTCGAAGTGGATGACGTGTCGGGCATCCGCTCCGTCACCAACGGCGGCCCGGCTATTTTCCCCCCAGGCTGCGCTATGACCTTGACCGTGACCTTTGTGGCAACCGACAATTGTAGCTTGGCACTAACCCGTACCGCCACGTTCAGCACTTCGGACACCAATTCGCCCATCGTGCTGGTGGAGGCAAAAGACACGGTGGGTTATTGCTCCCCTACCAATGGACATCTGGTGGCGATCAATAAATGGATTCGTCAACATGGCTATCAGCAGTCGATCGATTCCTGTAGTCCCCCTTCGGCCATGAACTATTATATGCGTATCGCCGGGATGCCCCGCGACTCTGCCCAGGTGGTGGCGGCTTTTTTGGCATCTTTCTCTGGTAACTGTACGACCCAGACAATAGGCAACCAGACCTACGACCGAGTAAAGGGGAAGGTCACGGTAGACTTCTTGGTGCGGGACGTTTGCGGCAACGAAAGCTACGCTGGCGCAGCCACTTTTGCCGCCATCGATACCTTGCCGCCAGTAGTTGTGGGCGTAGATAAGGCGGTGGCCTGCGGAGGCAGCGGCAATCAGGCGATGCTAAACACCTGGATCAACGCGCATGGTAACGCCACCGCCACCGACAATTGCTCCGGAGCGACGTGGACCAATTTTTTCTTCACCACTTCCAACGCGCAGACCGGCACCGGTGCGTTCAATACGGGCCCCTACCCTACCGTGGTAGCCAATGACTGCGGCTGGTACACGGATGTCATTTTTCGCTCCGCTGACCAGTGCGGTAATGTCGGCGACGATACGCTGCGCTTCCGCACCAACGACGGGACCGCGCCGGTAATCAGCGGGTTCACGCCGATAGTGAAGTTATACTGTCCCGCTACGGCCCCCACCAACCCTACCGCCACGGTGACCGACAATTGCGACCTGTCGCCCACTGTGGTGCGCAGTGCCCCGACGACTACGCTGTTGAGTTGCAGCGGCAACTACAATGTGCAGTTGGTGTGGACGGCCACGGACGACTGTGGCAACACCGCCACGGCCCTGCAAACTTTTCAGGTGCGCGACACCACCGGGCCGGTATTCACGTTGGTGCCCGCGCCAAAGACTTTTCGTTGCGACACCTTTGTATTGCCGCCAGCAGCGGTAAAAGGAGTGGACATTGATGTAGACGATGAGTGCAGCGTGTCGCAGCAAAACATCACTACGCAAGTGGTCTCTATGCAGAATCTGGACCCTGCCGTCTGCGGCCATTACAGTTACGAGATCAAACGCATCTTCACCGCCACTGACGACTGCGGAAACACAAGTACGGCCACCCAGATTTTGACCATCGTCGATAATCTCGGTCCCATCCCGGCGGGTACGCTGGATACCACCGTAGTCTGTGAAATAACTCCGGCCGTCTCCTTGCCCACCGCCACAGATATCTGTTCCGGCCCGACCACACCGCCGGTCTTCCTCAACCAAACTACCACGCCCGGTTCCTGCGCGGACAATTATCTAATTACGCTACGTTGGCGTGTCCAGGACGTGTGTGCCAACACTACGCTCTTCACCCAGACTATTCACGTACGCGATACCATGCCGCCCACCTTAACGGCCGTCCCGGCAGACATCAGCGTAGAATGCGATGCCATCCCCGCTCCGCCGCCAATCAGCAACTTCACGGCCGATGACAATTGCGACCAGACGGTGAGCATCATCCTGACCGAGACGGAGACCCGCGATACCAGCCCCAGCAGCTGCGACCGTTGGACGAACTACACCCTACATCGTACCTGGACAGCCACTGACAACTGCGGCAACACCACTGCCCGTACACAAAACATTCATGTGGAAGATCACCGTGCGCCAGTGTTGATCTTGCCCGGCACTTTGCAGCTGACCAACGATGTCGGCGATTGCGGGGTGGCCCTTACTATTCCCGCCCCGTTGTCGGTCTTTGACCTGTGCACCTCTTTGCCGGGCAATATCACCCTGCGGGATACGGCTGCACTGATCAGTACCAGCGGCGGGCCGATTGCTACTACGCCAGTGGATACGGTGGTCTTCCAATGGGTAGCCCCCAACTTGCCGCCGAATAACCCGGTGGTCGGCCCAGCCACGCTGACCGTATCGCTCAACAGAGCCGACGCTGAAATTGCTTCAGAAAGTTTTAGTATCCTGGGGGAAGGCAACCAATTGCTCGGTACCACGCTGCCCACTCCCAGCCAATGCGGCTCCAGTACCACTACCATTACCATCACTGCCAACCAGTTGAACACTTGGCTGGCCGATGGACTACTGATCCTGCGTTTGGCTCCTAATGGCGTCGGTGGCAATGCTGCCAACGCCATTTGCGCCGGCGGACGCGCCCGTGCTACGCTTAATTACCAAGCGGCTGCACCACAGGTGCCGGTCACCCTGACCTATCGGCTGGACAATATGCCGACCCAGAATTACCCGCCCGTCAGCCCGCAATTCATCGGTTCGGGCAGCCATACCATCCTATACACCGCTAGCGATTGCGCGGGCAATAGCAGTACCGCCGTACTGTCTCTGAATGTACGGGATACTGAGCCGCCAACGGTCTTTGCCCCGGCTGCCGTCACCGCTTACGTGGGGCAAAACAACTGCCAGGCCACGGTGACACTGCCCTTCCCGACCATTGCTGATAATTGCAATGTGTCCGGCCGCCTAACCCGGACCTCTGCCGTGCTAAACGTGGCCTTTCAGGACGACCCCAACGCGGGCGACATTCCGAAGATCACCACCATGACCATCATGGGCCTGGTCCCGAACGCGGTGGGAAGCGGGAAATTGACCATCCGGCACAAGGGTGACAACGCCCAGAACGGCGAGTTCTTCGAGATTTACAACGGCAGTAACCCCTTGGCTGAAACTACCTTGGGGGAAGATGCCGGTCAATGCAGCCAATTCAACGAGTCTATCTTCGAGATTGCAGCGGCATCGATCAATGCGGCGGCGTGTATGAATGGCAGCATTTCTTTCAAGGCCCAGCCCAACAATAACGTATTGGCTTACAATGATTTCATCAGCCCGTGTGCGCCTTTGCTGGCCAACGGGACGGATGGCGTGAGCCAAATACAGGCGGTGCTGGAGTACAATTATGCCCGGGTGAACTACGAAATCATCAAAGGTGGCGTGACCATTCGGAGCGATACCCTGCGCTGCAATCTAACCACAGTAACCCTGCCGCCCGGTGCCTACACGGTGAAGTACCGCGTGACCGACAACAGTGGTATAGAAGGCATGACTACTTATGCCCTCACCGTGCGCGATACCGTCAAGCCAAAGGCTTTTTGTCTGTCAAAAACCATTTTTACCAGCCCCTCCGGCTCGGTGGCCTACACCCTGCTACCTTCCGAAATCAACAACAACAGCGTGGACAACTGCGCTGGCACCAACCTCAGCTTCGCGCTTTCACAAACCACTTTTACTTGCAACCAAGCCCCCAACAGTTTTCCGGTGACGCTGACCGTGACGGACACAGCAGGCAATTCCGCCACTTGCACGGCTTTAGTGAAAGTAGAAACCATTGTCTTGCATCCTACTTATCCACCGGTTTGCGAGGGCGGTGACCTGTTCCTGTTCGCCGATTCTACCCTGGCCCCCAATACCAACCTCTACACTTTTATGTGGACAGGGCCAAACAACTATTTTTCCAATCAACAGAGTCCCCCCAAGATATCGACTGCCTCCACCTCGGACGAAGGCACTTACAGTGTGAAAATAACCGGCCTGACGGGCTGCACCGCTACCGGAAGCGTTACCGTAGACCTGCTCAACCTGCCCACCCAACCTTTGTTGAATATCACTGCCGGGCCATATTGCCAGGGCAGTAACGTGGTGTTGAGTACACCCAGTTATAGTGGTCAGAACGTAAATTATTTGTGGTACGAGGGCAATCAGGCCAATTCGGTATTGCTGGCTACTACACTGGCTTCCAGTTATACCATTGTACAACCTACCGCAAACCAGCAGCACCAGTATTTCGTGATAGTGGCCGGTAATGGCTGCACCTCTTCCAATTCGGACATCAGAAGCATCATTGTATTCAACAAGCCTATGGCTTCGGTAGAGCAAGCCGCCATTGTGGTTTGCGAGGGGCAGCCGATTACTTTGGGTACGACCATTATGGGCAATAACCTGCAATATATATGGACAGGGCCGGGGGGCTACATGAGTAACCAGCAATACCCGCCGGTGACCGCCAGCGCAACGCTGGCCAACGCTGGTCAATACAGCCTGGTTATCAGTAGGAACAACTGTCTTTCTGACCCGGCTTTCGTGGTGGTATCGGTGAAAGTCAAACCAGTGCAGCCGCAGATTGTGGCCACCAATCCGCAGGTCTGCGAGGGGCGCACGGTCATCCTGGTCAGTGGCAACTACACGGGCACGACCAAATACGTCTGGACCTCTCCCCAGCTGGACACCATTGTTACTAACGTCAATAACCTGACCCTGCCAAACCTGTTGGTGGGCGATTCAGGCAACTGGCGACTGACCGTGGAAGCACAGGGTTGTATGTCTACTCCCTCGCTGCCCTTTCCAGTACGGGTGCAGGCCTACCCTGACGTGACCGCACCAGCCACTGTTAAGTTGTGTACCAATGATATATTGCAGATTTCCCCCACTGCCAATACCGCCGATAGCCTGCTCTGGGCCTGGACGGGGCCTGGCAATTTCCAAAGTTACGATAAAAAACTAATGCGCGACCCAGGCGTGGCCGGGCAGTACAAGGTGGTGGGTAAAACGACTTTTGGCTGCGCCGACTCCGCTTTTGTCAACGTCCTTCTGGCCCCGCCACCAGTGATCAACGCAGTGACCAATAACGCGCCAACCTGCGTTTCCTGCAACTCCAATGCCACCCTACAGGCCACCATTTTGGGCCAATATGGTCCGCTCACTTATCAATGGACGGGACCGGGAGGCATCTTTATCTCTGCCCTGCCTACCGCCACCATACCAAGCATCTGCCCTGAGAAAAATGGGAATTATAACCTGATCGTCCGGGACTCGCTTGGCTGTGAATCCTTGCAAAAATCTACGCTGGTCAAGGTGCAGAAAATACCCAATAAGCCCATTATAAGCCCCACCGCCGTATCGGCCTGCCTGGAGGATTCCGTAACGCTCCAAGTGATGAACGCCAATGATTATACCGGCACCGTCCGTTATATCTGGTCTTCCCAGTTGTCGGGCCTTGACGACACGACCACGCAATCTAAACTGGTGGTTGGCCCATTGAATAGCCAAAATGCGGGCAACTACACCGTTCGGATCCTGGTGGACAGCTGCCAATCGCCGCCTTCGGACAACATTCTGGTGACCGTGAAGATGAAGCCCCAATCGCCAAAGGCTACTGCTCTTGATTCCTTTCTATGCGAGGGCGAGACCCTGCAACTGTTTGCCATTCCCGCCTCGGGCAGCGGTACGTACAGCTGGAGGAGAACGCCATTGCCCTTTACGGCCACTACTACCGACCCAAGCATCCCCAGCGTAATGCTGAACGATGCCGGTCTGTACTCCGTGCGGATCACCACGAGTGGCTGCGCCTCCGACTACAGTGAGCCGCTCAGTGTGCAGGTCTCTCCCCGCCCGGTCAAACCCTTCCTCAAACCTATGGATCCCATTTGTCTGGGCGATCCAAACGCCAAGTTAAAATTGAGCGTATTGCCCGGCACCAGTGGGGCGAAGTACCAGTTTTTCAATGCAGAACAAGGCACCCCCTTGGGCGACCCGGTGACGGGGCTGACCTTCCAAACTGCTGATCTGAGTGGGCTGCACCCCGGCATCAACCGGTTTTATGCCGTGGCCATCCTGGATTCCTGCTTCTCTGTACGCTCCGATGAGCAAACGTTGCGCGTGGATACGAAACCCAATATTACGGCGTATGCCGGGGAAGACTTTACTGCCTGCATCTCCAGACCGCTTTTGCTCAACGCCGCCGATCCTGGCGAGGGCACCTGGACGCAATTGGATGG
>JAYUXG010000269.1:0-4343 GCA_043753125.1 Saprospirales bacterium
CGGCATCTGCGCCGTCAATGGCATAAGCAATAACCACGGCAGAGGCGCGCGTTGCCTATGTGATGCACCGAAACATACGGTAACTGCCACCAAAAATGACAATCCACTCAACGGGGTCACCACCTTTGATCTGGTACTTATCAGCAAACATATATTGGGCGTAGACCTCTTTGGGAACCCATACAAGATGGTGGCGGCCGATGCCAATAAAAGTAGCACCATTACCGCCTTCGATATTGTCGAGCTGCGCAAGCTGATCCTGGGTATTTATCAGGTACTGCCTAACAACACTTCCTGGCGGTTTATTCCCCAGGATTTTGTGTTCTCCAATCCCGCTAACCCTTTCCAGACAGCTATTCCAGAAAACTATTTCATCACAGTACCGCCCAACCCGGGCCTGGTCAAGTTTTACGGCATAAAAGTCGGTGATGTCAATGGCAGTGCGATGCCCAGTGTGGTTGGGGCTGCTACTGACCGGGATGCCAGCCTCTTGCCCTTAGGCTATGCCCTCCCTACCGACACCCAACGCGGCGAGCAGACCGAGATTCCGCTCTTTGTGCAGCAGCCCGCCGACCTGGCCGCCTGGCAGCTGGCCCTGCGCTACGACACGGCGCAGTGGCAGGTAAAGGGAGTACGCTGGGCAATGTCGCCCGAACCGACCGTCTACCAGTGGGCCGACTGGCATTCGCCCGTCCCCGGCGAGCTGCGCTTATGCTGGTTCGACCGCACCGGCGCGGCCACCCAGCTGGCTGCCCAAGCCCCGCTGGCTTATCTACAGGTGGAGCGGCGGGGCTATGGGTCGTCCGCCTCGCCCACCGCCCTGCAGCTCAGCCCAACCATGCCCGGCGTGGCCTATGGCAGCGGTGGGGAAGCAGCCAACCTGGCGTTGACGACGGTGCCGCAGTACCAGGCCCCGGCGGTAGTGGTGGCCAGAGCAGCCCAACCAAAACCGGAATGGACGGTGGCCGCCTATCCCAATCCTACCGGTGGTCTGTTCCGCTTCGAAGTCAGCCTGCCCACCGGCGGCGAGGGCCGCATCGGCCTGTACGACCCGACGGGTCGACTGGTGGCCCAGCACGACTGCACCCTGGTGCCGGGCCTGAACGTGATCACTTCCCAGCAGTTCCCGCTCCTGCCCACCGGCCTCTACTTTGTGCGCTTCGATACGCCGCTGGGGCGGCAGACGCTGCGCCTGGTCAAGCGTGCCGCCAACTTCTAGCGGCCCAAGCCGCAGAACACCCCGCGTTTATCATCCTGTCGGGAACCGTCCACATCGCGTTTGTCATCCCGTAGGGACCCGTCCACATTGTAAGCGCGCACTATGCTTGGCTTTCATAGGGTGGACGGTGTTCCCGACAGGATGACAAAACGCAGCGTACACCTAATCAACAAGTTGTAATCAAAGACTCATGAAAAACGCGCTCCCGAGCTCCCTCCTCCGCTTCCTGGCCCTGCTCCTATTCTTCCCCGCTGATTTGACCGCCCAAGGCCAACGCTACTACGTGGACGGCCAGGCCAGCGGCCAGCTCACTGGCCAATCCTGGACCGATGCCTTCCGCGACCTGCACGATGCCCTGGCCCTGGCCCTCCCCGGCGACGAGGTATGGGTGGCCAAGGGGGTGTATCAACCCGCCGCCACGGACCGCACCGCCCGCTACCAATTGCCCAGCGGTGTGCGACTCTACGGCGGCTTCACCGGCGCGGAAATGTTGCTGGAGGAGCGCCCGCCCGCCGGGCAGGCCACCGTGTTGAGCGGCGACATCGGCATGGTCGGCGACAGCAGCGACAACAGCTACACCCTGCTCTACCTGCGCTATCCCGATGTCCAGACCCTGGTGGACGGCTTTACCTTCCGCGATGCGCTGGCCAACGACCCAAACGCCAGCGTGGGCACCGTGGGCGCGGCCGGCGCGGCCCTGTACATCCTGGGGGAGGACAGCATCGCCTACCCCACCATCCGGAACTCCCGGTTTGAACACAACACCGCCCAATCGCACGGCGGCGCGGTCTTTATCAACGGCAGTGGTAGTGGCTCGGTGGCCCCCCTGTTCCGCGATTGCCAGTTCCGCTACAACCAGGCGGGCCTCAACGGCGGCGCGGTCTATCGCGACGGGGCCAGCTGGTGGGAACGCCCCGCCGACCTCGACCACTGCACCTTCGAGCATAACCGGGCGGTGCGGGGCGGCTGCTTCTACCTGGCCGATGCGGAACGCAGCGACACGCTACAGATTGTCGCCTCCAATTTTTACCGCAATTTCGCCGAGCAGCAGGCGGACGTGATGGCTTTGGGCCGGGCACGGCAGGTTGGGGCTTCGACGGTGCGGATCATACAGTGCGACTTATCAGAAAATCTAAACAAGGGGATTTTTTCTACCGACGTATTTTCTACCGATGGTAGTTTAGATATGCAGATTGACTCCTGCACGATCTATAACAATGTGAGTACTGGCATCCCAGTGATAAGGCTCAGCTTATTTGGTAAAATTCGCTGTGATATTAGCAACTGTTTTCTATCGACAGATTTGTTAGGTGGCATCAATTCCCAACAATACATCATTGCGGTAGAGGAAATATCAGACTTACAGGATAATGCTTTATTCATTCATCACTCATTATTTCAAAAGTGTGGCGTTCTCTTAAGTTGTAATGCAAAATCGCTCATTAATAAATCTATTTTTAACAAAAATATAAGTTGCGAAATAATATCTACTTCTGGTTATTGTATAAAAAATACTGTTTTTAATAAAATTGCATCTCTACAGCTTCAAAATGGAAGACATATTTTCATTGAAAATTCTATATTTTTCAAAAATTATATGCAACCTGATGTTTCGATTGTCCCTAACGATAGCATAGCCACTATCAGCAACTGCATTTTTTGGCCGCTGACTGACCATGTGGACTTTTTTTACGACAAATTTCAATTTCTATTTAGTGTTCTGCCTGTTCAAGCCAATAACTGCCTGTTCACCGATACACTGTATTCTAAAGGCTATTTGGACGGCGGCACTGACCCCATTACCGGCCCCGGGGTCCAGATCGGTCCCGATCCTCTCTTCCTGGATACCCTCCACGGCGACTTCCACCTCCACCCCTGCTCCCCCGCCTGGAACGCCGGCGACAATGCCAGCACCCTCGCCCAGGGCCTCACCACCGACCTCGACGGCCGACCACGCATTGTGGATGGCCAGGTGGATATCGGGGCCTACGAGGTACAGCCCCTGCGCAGTACGGGGCCAGCGATGGTACAAGCAGCCTGTTTTAGTCGGCCGGAGGGGGCCGTGCAGTGGGACTTACAAAACGGCTGTGCGCCCTACGCCTACCAGTGGGCCAGCGGCGGTACCACGGGCAGTACGACCAGCGGGCTAGCCCCCGGCCCCTACGCCTTTACCATCACCGACAGCCGCGGGCGGACGCTGCTGCAAAACGCAGACGTCCCTGCCTCCGCCCCCGAGCTCACCCTCAGCGGCGACACCCTCCTCTGCCCGGCCTCCACCGATGGTTCGCTAATGGCCTTAGTCAGTGCCTTGCTGCCCGTGACTTACCAGTGGTCCACCGGCAGCAGCAGCGGCAGTATCGATCATCTGTCCGTGGGCCAATACAGTGCCACCCTCACCGATGCCATCGGCTGCCGGGACACGGCCACGGCGGTCATCACGTCCTCGCCGCTGCCCATCGTGACTGCCCAGATCGGTAAGGCCAGCAGCGTGACCACCGCCGACGGCAACATTCAGGTGACGGTGGAGAGCGGACAGCCGCCCTATACCTACACATGGACCGAGGTGCCCAGCGCATCGCCCACTATCGCAGGGTTGTTATCTGGCACTTATCACCTGTTGGTGACCGATGGAGCGGGCTGTGCCACGCCTTTTCAGTACGAAGTAGGGGCCACTAGTGCCACTACGGCACCAGAACCCCTGGTGGCGGGCAGCGTACAGCCCAACCCGGCGCGGGCGCAGGTGCTGCTGCGTTTCGGCGATAGCATGACTTGGCAGTTGTTCAGCGTAACCGGGGTGGAAGTGTTGCGCGTGGAGGGCCAATCGGTTGGCGGGACTTTGTCTGTGGATTTGAGTGGCTTACCGGCCGGTCTGTATTTCTACGCCTTTAGTCGTGACAGCAGGATGCTTTCGCAGGACCGGCTCTTCATTTTGGGAGAATAGTGGGTTGCTCAGTTGCTCTAAGGGGCTGGTTTATTGGCTAATGGTTAATAATGGCCACCAAATGCCAAAAGCGACTTACTTTTGGAGTTTGCTTAGAGGCTACGATGACGAAACTTTGGCTCAAGGATTTTGAACTGCACATCAACCCCGCGACGGCGGCGGCGGCAGAGGGGCTGGCCCATG
>JAYUXG010000270.1:0-4336 GCA_043753125.1 Saprospirales bacterium
ATAACGATACCGGTCAACAGGCTGTCGGGGATCTGATCGGTGGCCAGGGGCAAACTAAGATCAACGGTCTGCACCGTAATGTCAAAGAATTGCAGGGGGGACTTGCGTTCCACCAAGGCCGGGCTGAATCTGGCCACCACTTCCAGGCCAAAGCTGCTGGCGTCGGCGCCCGCATAACCCAGGCGTGCAAACTGCGTGCTTGTTTTATCGTAGTAGGTTTCGCGGTTATCCCCAATGACCACCAGATCGGCGTTCGGATAGTCCATCGAATGCACCCCGGCGCTGGCCGGCAGATAAATGACCCGGGAAGTTTCGTCGGCCTGCAGGTCTGACAGATTCCAGGTCTGGTTACCGCCCGGCGGCGTGGCGATGGTCAGGCCACCGGGATCACTGTCCAGGGCATAATCGAGGGTATCGCCCGCACTTGGAAAAGTGGCAGCAGTAACCGTTACTTGTGCGGAGGCGCTAAAAAAAAGCGCGGAAAAGATTGCCAATAGCATCTGTTTCATCGGATGTTAAACATTGGTAATATGCGTTTTTTAAGGAGGTGCTTCAAAGGTACACTTTTTGAACACTGAATAACAAATTATGAATATTTGGCAGATGGGCGACCAAAAAACGGCCAGCAACGGCAACGGGCAAACGGAATGTAGCGACATCCCGATTTTTTCATCGGGAAGGCAAGTTGGCAAGTACTATAAAGCCTGCAATTCTACCAATTTGCGGTAAAACTGGCCATTTTTCATCAAAAAATCGTGGTTGCCGCGCTCTACTATCTGTCCGGCATCCAGCACCACGATTTCGTCGGCGTGTTGCACTGTGCTGAGCCGGTGGGCAATGACCAGCGCAGTACGGTTGCGGAGCAATCGGTCCAAAGCCAATTGCACGAGTTGTTCAGACTCCGAATCAAGGGCTGAGGTTGCCTCATCCAAGATCAGGATGGCCGGGTTGCGGAGCAGCGCGCGGGCAATGGTCAGTCGTTGGCGTTGGCCACCGCTCAGCTTGGAGCCCCGGTCGCCAATGTTGGTGTCGTAGCCTTCGGGCATGGCGGTGATGAAATCGTGGGCATTGGCCGCCCGCGCCGCCGCTTCGATGGCGGCCTCCGTAGCGTGTTCGCTGCCGAACGCGATGTTGCTGCGCACCGTGTCGTTGAACAAAATCGCTTCCTGGCTCACGATGCCCATTAGCCCGCGCAGGTCGTGCAGGCGGAGCTGGCGTACGTCGTGGCCATCCACCAGAATCTGTCCGGCGGTCACGTCGTAGAAACGCGGCAGCAGGTCGGCCACTGTGCTTTTCCCCGCCCCGGAAGCCCCGACCAAAGCCACTATCTGGCCGCGCGGGATGGTCAGGTTCAGGTTGGTCAGGGCCGCGCGTTCGGTGTTTTGGTAGTGGAAGGAGACGTTTTTAAATTCTACTTTATCTTTAAACTCCTGGATGCTCGCTGCGTCGGGCGCATCACGAATGGCCACGTTCGCATCCAGCACGGCTTCCACCCGTTCGAGGGCACCCATGCCCTTGCGAATACTGTATGAGGCCCCAGTGAGCTGTTTGGCCGGTTCGATCACGTTGTAAAAAGCGTACAAAAAGGTGAGGAAAGTGGCGGCGGAAATTTCCCCGGCAAAGACCTGCCTGGCCCCGAACCACAGAATGACCGATACGGCGGCGATGCCCATGAACTCGGACAGCGGCGAGGCCAGATCGCGGCGACGGTACAGCCCAGTCATGGTGCGCGCGTAGTAGCCGTTTTCGCGGGCGAAGCGTCCGCGCTGCCAACCTTCGGCATTGAAGCCCTTGATGATGCGCAACCCGCCGAGCGTCTCTTCTACCAGCGAGCCAATAAGGCCCAGCCGACCCTGCGCCGCGCCCGATTGTCGCCGCAGGCTCCGCCCTACCCCACCAATGACCAGCCCGGAGAACAGCATAAGGCCCAGCACGAAGACCAGCAGCTGCGGCGACACGTAGACCATGAAGGCCACGCTGCCGAGAATAATGATCGGCTCGCGCGCCACCGACTCCACCACCCCAACAATGCTCCATTCTACCTCCTGTACATCCGCCGAGATGCGGCTCATCAAGTCGCCCTTGCGGGCCTCGGAGAAGTAGGACAGCGGCAGCGACAGGATTTTGTCTACCAACCGCAGCCGCAGGTCGCGTACGATGCCATTCCGCACCGGTGCCAGAAAGTAAAGGGAAAGATAGCGGAAGAGATTTTTGCCCAAAAACACCGTTATCAGGAATAGGCATACGATCAGCAGGGCTTTTTCCCGGCCTTGATTTTCAATGAGTTGCGCAAAAAATAGATTGATTTTGCCCTCCAATGCGCCCCAACCCGGTCGATTGGTCGGATTGGAAGGCATAGCTGCTCCCGCTTGGGGAGTACTGAACAGGATCTGTAAAAATGGCTGCAACACGGGAATGCTGACCACCATGAACAGCGACATCAGCAGGTTGCACAGCACCGCAATGGCCAGCAGTTTCTTGTAGGGTGCGTAGTAGCGGAGTAGGCGGAGCATACTTTGAGTGGTTGGGCTTTTCACCCAGCAGACTCTTTTCCAGAAAAGATAAATAATGGCGGTGGGGCCTGCGGCGCAAAGGACGGACGAAAAATCGGGTTGGACAAATGGCCGTTGGCAAAACTATGGTCTCCTCACACCACTTCCTGACTCCCCTTTTGGAAGGCGATGGGCGTTGTTTTTTCAAAACGTCTCAACTCGATGGCAATTCCTGGAGATTTAGGGCCTTTTCGATTAATCTTTAGTAAATAAAGTGCCTACAGCGCGACGAAGCCTTGTTAGTGTGGTCTAAACCCTTACCTTTGCCTTCTTTTACTCCCGAATTCACCTTTTACAGATCACCAGTCCAAACCACCTGTCCAGATGATTGCCTATTTACTCATTGCCACGACGTTGATCGTCGTAGGCTGGCAAGGGGTCGCTAAAGACCGTGCTAAAACTTAAACAGCATTTTTTAAAGACAAAGGCCGCACTGGGGAGAGACCCGGTGCGGCCTTGTTGTTTTTTGGGGGGAGGTCGGTAAATGGCTCCTACAGTAATCCCCTGCTCGCTCCATGATTACTTTCCAGGATGGTGTGGGGAAGGGGATGGGAGTTATCGGATTTGGGGGTTGGAGGGGGTGTTGCTGATGGTGTATAGTTTAAAGGGCTGGGAAGGGGTAAAGACAATATATCCATATCTTTGACCTAATAACATATAGGCAAGACAAAGTGGTTTTGAATAAAAACAAAATTCAAAGTGCTGACAATCAAATACTTAAACAATCTCAACGTCTCAACGTTTACTAGCAAAAGCCATGAATACGTTACTAGAAATACCCCTTCGGGATGCTTCTCCGGCCATGATTCAGGATTTGCAGGCCAAATACCCGGACGCTACGCTGCGGATCGAAGCGGAAAACAAACTACACAGCGGTGGCATGGATGAAGAACAGTTTTGGGCTATTATTGATCTATTTAATTGGAAAAAGAGAGAGGATGATTATGAGATAATGGCTCCGGCAATCGCTGCTTTGAGCACTTTTCCTACTGCGGATATTCATCGATTCGAAGACGTTCTGGCGAAAAAATTATCTGCTTTGGATGGCCGTCGCTTTGCTGAAAATGTAGGCAGTAATCGCTACACAGATGCTAACGGAGATTTTTCAGTAGATGATTTTCTTTACTCTCGCTGTGCCGTGGTCGCCAATGGTAAAGAGTTTTTTGAAACTGTTTTGCATGATCCCACTCGTATTCCCAAGGAATTTACTTTTGAATCGCTGCTAAATTTATCCAGTAAGGCTTGGGAGGCAAAAACCGGGCGTCCTGACTATAATTATCATGCTGCTACCAATTATGAAACTTTTAGCAACTCAGAGGGCTGGCCAGGAATGATTTCTTTTCAAGAACGCATTTTGGGCATATAATGAAACGCCACGGTAATTCTGATCAGAACGATGCAGATCACCATCCATACGAAATTTATGACGAGGAGCGCAAGGGCACTTACAAATATGGCATTTGTGGCGACCCGCTCTATCCCGATGGGTCTTCTCCACGCGCCACCAGGCAAGTCAATTTCTTAAATGGTGCAGTGGGCTGAGTAAGGTTCCTGGCTAACATTTTATTGATTGGCATTCCGGGAAGGATGGAAGCCAAGCGGATAGAAAACGAACATATTGTAGCGTACCGCGAAAAACATGGCTCTAAACCGCGGGGGAATTTGTAGGATTTTCTTTTTGCTTTGCCAAAACGGCGCGCGGGGGAAGGGAGGAATTATCGAATTGGGGGATTGGAGGGGTTTTGCCTATGGTGTATTCTTTGAAGGCTGAGAAGGGGTAGTAA
>JAYUXG010000271.1:0-1661 GCA_043753125.1 Saprospirales bacterium
AAAGTCGCCGAGTTCCAGGGCTGTGCTTCCGGCCAGCTTGGCATCCACGACTAAAAGGTCTTTATGGGGGGTAAAAAGGTCAAATTCGAGCAGGAATTCCTGGGCCGTGTCGTTGAGCAACCACACCTTGTACCGCGAGACGCTGCCGTCGCGGCCAGGCATCGGTTCAAAGGCCAGCTGTAAGCCTTTTGGCTTCAGGATGTGGTATTGCCCTTTGATTTCCCGGCGGGGGGGGGCCTCCGGCTTTTTTTCCACTTTTCCAGCGATAAACCTGGCCCCCGGCGCGACTGGTTCTGCTTCGGTGTTGCGCAACAGGTCTTCCTCGAAGGCCGGGATTTCGAGCGTACGGTCGCTGTCGAGCCGCACCTGAAGCATGGCATCATCCAACATGGCCGTGATAACCCCGGTCTCCCCGGTATAACGAAAGCGCACGCGCGTGCCAATGGCGAACAGCATTTTTTTAAGTTTTGAGTGAGGAAATATGAATTACTTTGCCGCGAAACTACTTGAACGGCGGGTATATCTGGATGCCAAAGGGTTATTTTCTGACAACAATCTTCTCTGTAGCTTGCTTATTTCCTTTTGCTCATGAATCGCTACCTTGCTGTTGATTTCTACCGGGGCCTGACCATCGCCCTGATGATCATCGTGAACACGCCCGGTACATGGGAACACATTTACGCGCCGTTGAAGCACGCGGATTGGCATGGCTGCACCCCCACTGATTTGGTCTTTCCCTCGTTTATGTTCATTATTGGGGTTTCCATGTGGTTTGCGTTCGGCAAGTATGACTACCAATGGTCGCCTGCCCTGGCTTGGAAAATACTGCGTCGGGTTTTGGTATTGTTCACCCTTGGTCTGCTGCTCAACAAGTTTCCCAACTACTGGGGCGACTGGGGCCACTGGCGGATATTTGGCGTACTGCAACGCCTGGCACTGGGCTATGGGCTGGCTGCGGTGATCGTGTTGACGCTGCCGCGCAAAGCCCTGTTGTGGGTCTCGGCGGGCATTCTATTGGCCTATTGGGGCATTATGTACCAGTTTGGGTTGCCAGAAGTGGGCGGGCTGTATTCCCTGGAAGGCAATGCGGTGCTGCGCCTGGACCGTTGGCTGATCGGCAATGACCACCTCTACCACGGGGAGCGCATTCCTTTTGACCCAGAAGGCCTGCTCAGTACCTTGCCTGCTGTAGTCACTGTACTGTTGGGGTGGTTGAGCGGATGGCTGATGACCCAGCGGTCCAAACAAAAGGATTTGTTGGTGCGCGATCTGCTCGTGTTTGGCCTGCTCTGCGGGTTCATGGGGCTGGCTTGGGATTTGTTTTTTCCCATCAATAAAAAAATATGGACGAGCTCCTATGTGCTGTACGCCGGTGGTATCTCTATGGTGATGCTGGCGGCCAGCATTTGGCTGATCGATGTAAAAAATTGGCGTAATGGCACTGGTTTTTTTCTGGCTTTCGGGGCCAATCCGTTGTTTGCCTATCTGTTGTCGGAAGTACTAATCATCAGTTTTCAAAATATTCGCTGGGGGAATGATATGAACGTACAAACGTGGCTGTACAACACCTTTTTCAAACCAATAGAGGGCGCAGAATTTAGTTCTTATCTATTCGCAATCGCCTTTACATTGCTCTGTTGGCTGGTGTGCCGATGGCTGTA
>JAYUXG010000272.1:0-1661 GCA_043753125.1 Saprospirales bacterium
CGGCTTTTCGCAGTCCGGCCCTGCGGCGGGAAATGCGGCAATTTGCCTCCTTTGGTGCCCTTACCGGGTTGGCCCTGTTACTGGCCTCGCGGGTGGATGTGCTGATGATCGGCACGCTCAGTTCGCTTACTGCCGCCGGGGTGTACGCCATTTCGGTCAACCTGGCCGCCGTGATCGAAATACCAACCAAGAGCTTGTACTCGGCCAGCATCTCGTCGGTGGCGCGGTATGTGGCCGACGACAACCGGTTGGAACTGAAGGACTTGTACCAACGGGTGTCCATCAACCTGTTGGTGGTGGGGCTGCTGTTGTTCGGTGCTTTGTGGATTTCGATTGATAGCCTGTACCTCGTGCTGCCCAATGGGGCGAAGGTGGCAGCAGGCAAGTATGCGCTGCTGTTTTTGGGGCTGGCCAAACTGGCCGATATGTGTACTGGGGTGAACAACTACATGATCTATTATTCGCGCTACTACCGCTATTCGTTGCTTTCGTTGTCCATATTGGCGGCGGTGAATATCGGGCTGGGCTTTTGGTTGATTCCCGCCATTGGCCTGACCGGGGCAGCTGTGGCCAGCTTGGTGTCAGTGGTCTGCTATAATGCCGTGAGCGTGGGCATGGTCTGGCAGATGTTTCAGCTACAACCTTTTTCTATCCACACGGCACAGGCCATTGGGTTGGCATTGGGAGCGTTTATGGCTACTTGGTGGCTACCTTCCACGGGCTGGCCGTTATTGGACATAGTGCTACGGTCGGGGGCTTATATGCTACTGTTTGGCGGCTTGGTGCTGCGTTTTCGCTTGTCGCCTGATTTCAATAAGATGTTGAGAAAAAGTTGAAGGGTCTAGATTGTTGAGAAACATCATTTCTCAACCTGCGAAGCATCTTCAACAATCCTCAACCCCTCAACAATCTAAACAAATCACTCTTGCCCCAACACCACCAACAGCACACTTTGCTCCGGGCTAAGCACGCGATCCACGCGCACAGTGATGCCCGCTTGTACGGGAAAGTCTTGGCCGAGTTTCATCTCCCGGCGTTTTTCTTCGATCACGTCGCCCCAGGCTTTCAGGGCGGTTTGTTTGGGCGACAAAGCACTGAGCACCACCATTTGGCGGGCAGCCTCTTTCAGCCAAAGCGAGTCGGCGTAGGCCCGACGGTCGCCGGGCACCGTGAAGCGAAACTCCTGGTGGGTGTGGTCGCATACTTCCTGGCCGATCTCAAGCAATATCTTGCTGTCCAGCATAATGCTTTCCATAGATTGCGCACCCTGCACCTCAAAGTTGTAGGCGGTGATGTGGGGCAACCCGGCGTCGAACATCGCCTCCGGTTTGTACTTGCAGCGTTTATCGGTCTTGCAAGCCGATAGCAATAAGGTGATGCCGTATAAGGCAAAAAGAACTTTGTGCATGGCAACAAAATTGTTGAGAAAAGGTGGAGGGTGTGGATAAAGAACTGACGTAATATAGTAGTTTGTAGGCTAATCGTTGGTTTTGAACGAAAAGAATGCGTAAAACATTGGCAGCCAAAATATGCTTCGCCTTGTCTCTTTTTTCTCAACATTTTCAACATTTTTTCTCAACCTCCTCCATATCTCGACTACATGGCTACCCTCCTTCTCCACCACATCCAGACCTTAGTCCAAGTAGAAACGACCCATCGCC
>JAYUXG010000273.1:0-10466 GCA_043753125.1 Saprospirales bacterium
CGCTCTATTTTGTTCGTGGGAATCACGAGCGCAAACTGATACGCACATACTATGGTGAGTGCAATGAGGAAAAATCTGACAACGCCTTTGCTTTGCATACCTCGAAGGAGTAATGGTAGGAAAAAATGATTTAAAAAACATGGATATTGGCCGACCAAAGGAGGCCTTCCGAAAAAAGTCCGCAAATATAGGGACAGTGCGCTTATTCAAAAGCATCTACAGCAAAAATCTTTCCAAGGAGTGACGGTGGACGGTGGATGGCTAATGGTGGACGGCGTAGGGTTGACTTCGCGCCGTCCACCATAGGCCGTCCATCGTCCACCCTTCCTCCTCAATCCTTCTTCCAAATATTGTTCTCTAAGTTAACATCGGCCATTCGGCGCGAAGGGTCCACCTCCACCTGGGCGATCTTCTTGGTGCGTTCCGGGATGTCGAACTCGTAGGTCAGGTCCACCCAGCGATGGTCGGGCAGGACGGTGCGGGACGTCGCATCCTCGGCGGGTTTCACACCGCGCATCCCTTCCAGCGGTGCGTAGAACAGTTCGCGGTCACCATCGGTGTAGGTAACCATTATGTCAAGCGGCATGGCCATCTTTCCCAGGCGTTCGATCACCACGTGGGTCGTTTTGCGCCCTTCCGCAGTTATGGTTTTCACCGCATAATCTATGGTGTTGGTAGTGTGCACCCAATCTTCTTTGTACCAGTCCAGTTCGAGGCCGCTTTGCTTTTCAAACACGCGTACGCAGTCGTTGGCATTGGGATGCTTGAACTTCCAAGTGTCGAAATAGCGCAGCAATCCGCGGTCGAAATCGCGTTTACCGATAATATACTCCAGCTGGTTGAGGAAGACTGACCCTTTTACGTAGGCCGCCAAACCATAGCCATAGTTGGTGCTGAAATGGTCGGCATGGGTGGTTAATGGTTCCTCCTTGCCGCTGGTGGCCAACGCTGTGTAGGTGGAGTAAGTGTCGGCAAAAATATCCTCCTCGGCTACTTTGCCGGGCAGCAGCCCGGCGCGGACCAGCTCGTTCTCCACTATATCGGAGGCGTAGGAGGTAAAGCCCTCGTCCATCCAACCATACAGGCTTTCGTTGGTGCCCAGCATCATTTGGTACCAAGAGTGTAGCTGTTCGTGTACTGCCACGCCAACCAGGCTGTTGAGGGGGCGGTTGCCGGTGATGAGTGTCGCCAAAGGATACTCCATACCACCGTCGCCGCCTTGGATGAAGGCGTACTCGCGATATTGGTATTTCCCGAAATGCTCGTTCATCACGCTGCGGGCGCGGTCCATAATGGCGGGCAACTTAGCCCACTGTTCATCGTAGCCCTTGCCTTTTTGCCATATAAAGTGCATCACACTGCCGTCGGCGGCGTTAATCTTGGTGTGTGTATAATCTGGGTCGGCGGCCCAGGCAAAATCATGGACGTTCGGCGTTTTGAAGTGCCAGGTGAGTTTTTCCCCCGTTGGTTGTTGCACCGTCTCGCCCGCGTTTTCGTAGCCGTAGCCTATTTCCAAAGGATTTTGCAAATATCCGCCGGCCGCAATCAGGTATTTTCTGTCCATTTTAATGGTGACATCATAATCGCCCCACACCCCATAGAATTCGCGGGCGATGTAGGGATTAGCATGCCAACCTTGGTAGTCATATTCGCACAACTTGGGATACCATTGGGTCATGGAGTATTCCACGCCCTCGCGGCTGTCGCGCCCGGAGCGGCGTACCTGCATCGGCACCTGTGCATCCCAGGCCATTTCCAACACGGTGGTCGAATGAGGCAGGATCGGCTCCTCCAGCGTGACCTCCAGAATGGTGCCGTTCACTTCGTACTGCACGGGTTTGCCATTGTGCAACAACGACTTGGGTTTGATCCAGCCCTGTTCTTCAGGCTTTAGTTTAAGAATGCGGTCGGCTACGCGGCTATCAGCGTCCACAATGGTGCGCGAGCGTACGTCCATCATGCTGCCCGGTTGAAAAGCATTAAAGTACAAATGGTAAAACACCTTTGAGAGGGTATCCGGGCTGTTGTTGGTGTAGCGGAGGCGCTGCGTGCCCTGGTACTGGTGGGCAACGGCATCTACGTCAACACTCATTTCGTAGTCGACGCGCTGTTGCCAGCGATCGGGCTGGGCATGGAGGAGGCCAGTGGCAATGCAAAGGGCCAGAAAAGTGAATAAAGATTTGATGGTGAGCATATTATATCGAATAAATTGAGGATGTTGAGAAATATTTTGATTTTTGTGCTTTCGTATTGCTCCTCACAAGTAGGCTTATTGCCCTTTGGCAGCGCAATTCTACGGCGCAGCAACAAAGGCACGGCTTTTTTTGGAACAACGACGCTTCGCGCGGGGTGTTCGTGCTATCTTTGCTCGCCGAATCCATGTTTTTAAACGCAAGTAAGATGAAAATTCGTTTTGCCCTGCTGCTGGTACTCCTCGCTGCTATTGCCCGCATCCTCCCCCACCCTGCCAACTTCAGCCCGATCGCGGCCATGGGATTGTTTGGGGCAGCCTATTTTCAACGCCGCTGGATGGTCATGCTCGTGCCTTTTGCGGGCCTGTTCCTCAGCGACCTGTTCCTCAACAACGTCATCTACCGAGCCTTCTTTCCCGCATTTACCTGGTACACTTCGTTATGGATCTATGCGGCTTTCGCGCTGGTCATGCTTCTCGGCTGGGTACTGTTGCGCAATCAAGTAAAACCGGGCCGGGTGGTTGCCACCAGCTTACTGGCTTCGGCCATTTTCTTTTTGGTCACAAATTTCAGCGTCTGGCTCGAAAGCGGGATGTATTCCAAGACATTGGCCGGGCTGTTGGGTTGCTACGCGGCGGGACTGCCGTTTTTGGGCAATACCATGCTGGGCGATTTTTGCTTTTCGGCCATCCTGTTTGGGGTGTACGAGTGGGCAACTAAGCGAGTTATGAGTTATGAGTTATAAGTTGCAATCAGAATACTATTAAATCTGAATTTGATGTTTCGTTGTCTTCACCAAAAAAATGAGTTATCGCAAACGGAAATTAACTCATATCTCATAACTAATAACTAAAATCCTGTGTCCTCCAAACGCTCCCTCGACGCCAAGAAAGTATCCGAAAGCCGCACGGTGATGACCGAGCTCATCATGCCTAACGATACCAATGCGATGGGTAATCTCATGGGTGGCTACCTCATGCGCTGGATGGACATTGCGTGTGCCGTCTGCGCAGGAAAACACTGCGAATCGCACGTTGTGACGGCCGCAGTGGACCATATTTCGTTCCAAAACCCCATTCATCTCGGCGATGTAATCACCTTGGAAGCCTGCGTGACAAGAGCCTTTACCACTTCGGTGGAAATCTTTGTGGAGGTGTTCGCCAACGACATCAAAGGGCAGCAACCGCGCCGCTGCAACCATGCCTATTTCACGTTCGTGGCTTTGGACGATAAGAAGAAAACGCCGGTATCGGTGCCGCCCGTGTTGCCGCTGTCGAGCGAGGAGCAACAACTCTACGAAAGTGCCGCCCGCCGCCGCGAAATGCGACTCATCCTGGCTGGGCGCATTGCCGCCAAAGATGCTACGGAAGTGCGCAAGTTCTTCGCGGACATAGATTAATCTGGTCAGTAGTGGATGGGGATAGTCAATCAGCGGCCTGCTCTACCAAGGCCCACCAATCACAATTTCAATAACCTGCCCTGCCACCCCATTTTTTGCGTCTGCACACTTACAAAATAAATACCTGATTCCCAATTACTTACATCTAAATAAATTAAATTGGATTCATCCCTAATACGTCGGCGCATAACCAATTGGCCAGCTAAGTTCCAAATGTATAGCTCGGTATTTTTGCCGTCGTCGGGTGGCCATTCGAGCCTAACCGTTGTGTTGGTGGGTTGGGGAGAAATGCGTAGTCTCTCCTCCGTCTCCCCCACCATTTCCGGGGAGGCAGTGGTCGGCGAAAGCCACACGCAATAGTCTTCGATCTGGCCAAAATCAAAGGATTCGCAGGGCAGAGGCAGCTGGTTGGTGGCGTTTTTAGCCTTCATTAGTACCCGCATTCGGGTATGGCCAGTGGCCGTAAAGTTGGGTATTTGCAAATGTCCCCGCATGGTATCATTGTGCGCATAGCCCGGATTAAAAGCCAGTTCATTGGCATCGTCAAAGTCGCCGTCCATGTTGAAATCCACGTAGATACGAAAATATTCCTTGGTTGGGTTACTGTAAAAGCCTGGTGCCACAGCGGCCGGTAGGGTCGTGAGCGGGTGTAGTTCGAGCGTAGCCGCTTGATCGCCCGTGAAATTCTGGTAACCACCGCCGCCGGTACCCGATGTCCGCGACCAATTACCAATGCTGATGGCAGCAATCCATTCGCTGGAAGATTGGCCCGCGTTGGCGGCACAGTAGCCAAAGCCGGTACAAACGCTACAACCAGCGGTGGCAAATTGGAACACTGACGAAAAAGGAGAGAACAGGTTATCGCACTGGCCATATACCTGCACTTCATAAAAGGTACAGCTGTTCAAGCTGGTCAGCATGGCAGTATTACCGCTACTCGCCACGGTCAGCCAGCCGCCAGTGCTACCAACCACGCGGTAGCGTAGCATCCCGCTGCCCCAGGAGGCAGTATCCTCCCAAGTCAGGGCCAGCGAGTTGGTGGTCGCTTGCTGTAAGATGATCGAGCTGGGTGGTGCACAGCACCCAGCAGTGGTCAATTGGACCGCATCGGACCAGGCACTGGCCTGACCGGTCACGCAATGGGCTTGCAGGGAGAATTCGTAGCGTTGGCAAAGTGCCGGAACGGGCAGCATAAAGGGAGAGGCTACCTCGCCCTGCATCAGCCATTCCGATTGCCCAAGCGGTCGATATCTTATATTAAAATATTGATAATCATTTATTTGTGTCCAATTTACGGCCATAGAGGAATCTTGGGCCTTGGCGTATAGTGAAAATGGCGGCGGGCAGGGATTACATACATTACGATAATCTTCCAGTAGATTGAACAGATTGAGCCGCCCGCCAGTACTGGTCAGTCCCGTCAAACTGAGGTTGGGGGTAATGCTGTGAAGTAAAAGGTCTTTTGCCCATCGGGCGGCAGCAGGCGGGTCGTCTTTGGCTACGGCGATCAGGTTGGCACAGGGCATGGAGTACAGCAGGGCAATTGCCCCAGCCACCTGCGGCGCGGCATACGAAGTGCCGGCGAAGATGCCGTACGTGTTGCCCTCGCCCAGCGTAAACACGTCCTGCCCATAGGCCCCCAGATCAATATGTTGCAGGCCCCATCCCGCCGATGGGGCCTTCTGGTCATCGCGTTGCAAACTGGTGACTGTGATGAGGTAATCGCTGGGGCAGGCAGTTGGCAGGTCGCCGTTCAGGTCCACGTCCACGGGTAGGTTGGCGGTAGCGGCTACGCTCAGGATGCCCGCCGCGCCCAGCGTATCGAAGGCGGCGCACCAAAGCGGCGCGTCGGCAGGCTGACCATAGTTGATGCCCCAGGAGCAATTGACCACCGTGACAAAAGCTCCATGTTGTCCGTCCGTGCGGTTATACAGGCTGCGTGCCTGCCAGACGTAGTCGTAGGCGGCTAAAATGGCTGCTTCACTGCCGCCACTGGCCACGAACATGATCTTGACCGACCAGTTCACGCCGACTACTCCGATGCCATTATCGCCTCGAGCACCCACAATACCGCAGATCGGTGTGCCGTGGCCGGTTGTCTGTCCAGTCAGGTCGTCGTTTTGGGCATCTACGTTCCAGCCCCGGAAATCATCTGTGAAGCCATTCAGGTCATTGTCCAGGCCGTCGTTGGGCAGGTCCGCCCAATTGTGCCAAGCATTAGCCGCCAAGTCGGGATGCTGGAAATCTACCCCGCCGTCGATCACCGCCACCACCAGCGTATCGCCTGCAGCACTCCAGCCACCAGTGGTCAAGGCCCAGGCTTGTTCGGCATCCAGGTCGGCATCGAACATCCCGCCATCGTCCCCATTGTTTACGTATGGCCATTGCGCCGCGACCAGCGGGTCGTTGGGCAGGGTGTCATGATTGGGGGGGTACGGCAGGTTGCCAAGTCCGCCCCGGTATTGGAGCAAGTGGTTCAGCTGGGCCGCCCGCACTTCGGGCTGACGGCGCAACCAGGCCAAAGCGGCCTGCTCGGCTGCATCTTCCGCGCCGGTTTGCAGTTGCCAGATGTTGAGCAAAGTAGCCACTTTTTTTTGCACCAGAATCTGAGAGCCGAGTTCGGCGGCACCTCGTTGGGCGAGGTTTTCCGGTGAGGCACCGGGTTGCAGGCCTACTAACAGCTGCCCCGGTAAATGGGCCAGGGTTTGCGCTGACACCGGACAGCCTGCAAATAAAGATGCCACCAAGAGCAGCAAAAAACGTGATTGTAGTATCATCGCGACGGCGCTATTTTGGGCATGAACAAAATGGCGCGGGGGGCGACCAGAAGACAGGCAACAAGCTCGGTTTTTGGCTCTACTACTTACTGGAAAAGGTTCCAGCAAGTAGCAAAATTACCCCTGGAAAACGCGCCAAAACGGCAAACCTTTTAGAAAGCACATTTTTGGCAAAAATTCTACCGTTAATTTTTTATCTTGCCCGGAGTTCCCAGAACCATCGTTGCAAAACGAAATATTGCAATTTTCCCGTTTTACCGACCGACACAGAACAAACACTAATCAATCCGGCTTTTTGCCAAATTATTGGCCTATGTCTAATTGCTACCTGCACTCCCGAAACGTTCCGTTTCCCCTGATTGCGGCGATCTTCATCGCTTTTTTGTTCAGTTCCATTCCCTCCAATCTCTACGCGCAAGCCTGTGCTTGTTCCAATTGTCCCCAGTTTATGCCGGACAATTTCGTCGGTGATTTCAATATTAGTGTTCAGGGCGCTACCAGTAATGCCTTGGGCGTGGGTGGCCAAGGGGTATGTGGAGTCAACCTGAGCTTTGACCACGAATACTTGGGCGACTTGTCTATTACCCTGACCTCACCCGGTGGCCAGACGGTGACACTGGTTGGCCCGATTGGCTTTTTCGGCCCTACCGATGGGGCACAGTGGAACGTCAGCTTCTTGCCCTGTAGCGACCCCAGTGTCTCCCCGGATGCTGGCTTTCCCAACGTTTGGGACAACAATAACAACTGGTTACTAAACACCAGCTATACGGGTTCCTACTACCCGGCCAGCGGCTGTTTGGAAGGCTTTAACAGTGGCCCGGTGAACGGCACTTGGAGCTTGACCGTGACCGATGGCCAAGCAGTAGACGTAGGCCAATTTACTAACTACGAAATCATCTTTTGCGATCCTTCTGGCATCAACTGTTTCTCTTGCGTAGCCGATGCCGGCACCATACCTACCCCCAATGTAACAGCCTGCGAAGGAGGGGCCAACCTAAGCCTCAACTTGCCCCCCAGCTATAGCCCGCCAAGCACCGTAGAACCGCCAGCAAGTGACTATACCTACACCTACGTGATCGGTGGGTCGGGCGGCACCATCGAGGGGTACGAACCGGGACCAGACCTTTCAGCCTACCCGTCCGGTACTTATACGGTGTGCGGGTTATCGTACCTGACCGCCGATGCAGGCAACCTGCCCGCCCCCGGCTCCATGACCAGCAGTCAATTGAGTACTCAGCTCGCTTCCAATACGCCCCCTTTTTGTGGGGACATGACCAGCAACTGCGCCACGGTCACCATCAGTCCTGCTCCGGACGATCTGGCCGAGACCGTGATTATTTGTGCGCCCGATTGCTATGTATTTCACAGCCAAAGTTATTGCCAAAGTGGCAACTACACGCGGACGTTGACTCAGAATGGCTGTATGTACACCGCTACTTTGGACTTGACCGTAATAGAAGTGCCTCCCACCTACTTAACGCAGACCCTTTGTGACGGGGAGTGTTCCGACATCTTTGGTTTTGCATCAGCCTGCACCAGCGGCACCTACACCCAATCTTTTTCCAATTATCTTGGCTGCGACAGTATTGTCAGCCTGGAGCTAACTACTATCAAAGTAAATGTGGACATAGTGCCTCCCGGTCAGATCGGGTGCAGCCAGCTGTCCTTGGATTTGGAAGGCATTGGCCCTACATCCGGCAATGTTACTTACACCTGGTCAGCCAGCAATGGTGGCAATATAACTGGTCCCACCAACACCCTCAATACCACAGTGAATACGGCAGGCGACTATGAGCTGACGATTTGCTCCACGGCTGGTGGCCTGACCTGTTGCAGCACAGCCAGCGTTACTGTCACGGAACGGTATGACCCGCCTGCTGCTCCTGACTTCATCAGTGGTTCGAACGTAATCTGTCCCGGGGAGACCGCTACCTTTAGTATCACCGAGGTCGGCACGGGTGGCAGCTATACCTGGACGGTGCCACCCGGCGTAACGATCAACAGCGGACAAGGCACCCTTACTTTGAATGTAACCTGGAATTCGCCCAGCGGTGGTGACGTATGTGTTGCTTACAACAATGGCTGTGGCACCAGCGACTTTACCTGCTTGCTGATTATTATGGAACAACCGGCCGTGCCATCCACCCCCACTGGACCCACCGATGCTTGCGCGGGCGTTACGGCAACCTACCAAACAACACCCGATCCCAACGCCACCAGCTATACTTGGACGGTCACCTCAGGCACTATTATCTCTGGGCAGGGCACCAGTTCGATCAACGTAAACTGGGGCAACAGTGCCAGCGGTACCGTCTGTGTCAGTGCAAGCAGTGCATGCGGCATTAGCCAGCCAGTTTGCTTGCCAGTGCAGATTACAGTGCCGCCCGCTGCCCCTACCCTAGCGGGAAGTGCCAATGGCTGTGCCGGGGCGGTCGCCAGTTATTCCATTGGTGCGATCAATGGGGCGACTTCCTACGATTGGCAAGTGACTGGCGGCACCATTACCAGCGGCGATGGTACGACCAGCATACAAATCACTTGGGGGGCCAGTGCCACCAGTGGATCAGTGTGCGTCGCTGCCGTCAACAGCTGCGCCAATAGTGCGTCCAGCTGTATAAATGTAACACTGTCAGCCCTACCTGCCCAGCCCCTCATCAGTGGCAACGATGCGACCTGCGAGGGTACGCTCGGCATTTACTCCATTGCCCCGGTCAGCGGGGCGACTGGCTACACGTGGACGCTGTCCGCTGGCGGCAGCATCACTTCCGGCCAAAACACGACCCAGATCAACATAAGCTGGCTGAGTGCCCCTGGCGGCAACGTCTGCGTAACGGCCAACGGCCTATGTGGTGCCGGACCGCAGGCGTGTTTTCCAGTGGCTGTGACCACCCAACCTGTATCCAACGCCGGGGCCGGAGGTACTGTATGTGGCAGCACTTTCAATCTACAAGCTATCCCCAGCGTGGCGGGTAGCTCCGGTCTGTGGGTCGTAGTCCCCGGCGCCCCTGGCGCGGTTAGTTTTGCCAATCCCAATACCGCTTCGACCACCGTAACGGCCACTCAAACTGGCACCTACGTCTTTGTCTGGCAAGAACAACTCAATACTTGCACCAGCGACGACTCGATCACCGTCTCCTTCCGCAATAATCCTGTTGTTGGCCAGGTTGCCCATAATTGCGATGGTACCAATCAAAATTACACGGTTACATTTCCGATTACCAATGGGACGCCGCCTTACACCGTAGCAGGCGGCTCAGTGACTAATGGCGTATTTACTTCCAATCCTATCCTCAGCGGCCAGCCCTACTCCTTTCAGGTGACGGACGCCAATGGCTGCCAATCCTTGGTGTTGACCGGCGATTTCAACTGCGCTTGCACCACCAGTGCCGGCACCATGAGCCTGACACCGCTCTCCGCCTGCGAAGGTAGTAGCGTCACGGCCACCCATGCGGGTGGTCAGACGCTGGATGCCAACGACGTGACTGCCTACGTGCTGCACACCAGTAGCGGAACCGCCTTGGGTACGGTGCTTGGCCAAAATGCTACCGGGACGTTTAGTTTTCAGTCTGGAATGGCTTATGAGACCACATATTACGTATCATTCGTGGTAGGCAATGGTCTGAACGGTGCGCCCAACCCCAGCGATCCCTGTTTCTCCGTAGCCCAGGGCCAGCCGGTCGTGTGGCATCAAACACCCACCGCCAACGCCGGGGCAAACGCCAGTACCTGCGGCCCCACTCTGCCCCTCACTGGCAACAGCGGCAGTGGCACTGGTACCTGGTCGGTGACCAGCAGTCCTGCTGGTAGCACCCTGTCGCTGGACAATGCCCAGAGCGGCACCGCCGTGGCTACTGCCCATGGATTTGGCACCTACACTCTGGTCTGGACGATCGACAATATGGGCTGCACCGATACTGACGAGGTGCAGTTGACTTTCAACGGCTCCCCGGTAGCCGGGCAGATCGCCAATGCTTGCGACGGCACCAACCAGAATTATATAGTCAGTTTCCCCGTCACCGGCGGCACGGTACCCTACACTGTACCGGGCGGGACGGTGGCCAACGGCACATTCACCTCCAACCCCATCCCCAGCGGCCA
>JAYUXG010000274.1:0-1659 GCA_043753125.1 Saprospirales bacterium
GAGTTTGGATTATGACGAAGAAACCAAATGTCCCGGCAAGGGGGATGGTAAGGATCGCAGCAGCTTGGCCACTCACTTACCAGCCCGGTTGGCCCCCAATCCTGCTACCGACCGCTGCTTGGTTTCTTTTGAGCAACCCACGAGCGGCACTTTGCTGGTCCGGGACGGACAGGGCCAAGTGGTACAGACGATCCAAATAAAGGACGAAAGCTCGCTCGAGTTGGATACCCAACGCTGGGCAAACGGCCTTTATACGATCGGTCTTCAAAACGCACAAGGTCGCCAGTTCGTTAGCAAACTGGCCATTATCCATTGATTGTCAGGTTCCCGTAGGAGGCAACTGCTGTGTACAACAGCGGTTGCCTCTTTTTGCATTGCTCAAGTTTCATCGACTTTCAAGCAGGTTTATTATGTTATATAAACAGGTTTTTACTATCATGCTTGCATTGATGCCCATTGCATGTTTTTCTCAAAAGCACGATTATAATTGGATCTGGGGCTACAATAATGATAGTAATGATGCACGACTGGGAGGGGCGATCATAAACTTCTCAGAGGCTCCTCCTGTGATCCACGTAGATAAACGGAAGGTAGATGTGCGGTTTTGCATCGGCGTGTGTAGCGATTCATCAGGGGTATTTGAATTTTACACCAATGGTATGGATATTCGTGACACCACCCACGAAATAATGCTTCATGGCAATCACTTAAACCCAGGAATTATTTGGGATGAGTGGAATGCAGAAGATTCATTGAATTCTTATCCCAATGGCCCATTCTGTTTTGCCCTGCCTGCCCCAGGCAAGCATAAAGAGTATTATTTTTTCCACTTAGGCACCACGGTTAGTTACCATGCTTCGCCTTTTTATTATACTGTGGTCAACATGAACGGAAACAATGGCTTGGGAGAAGTGACCCAAAAAAATCAGGCCATCTTACCCGGAGGCGATGCCGACCAGCGTGACTACACCGACCCAGTGGCGGTGAAGCACGGCAATGGGCGCGATTGGTGGGTTATAATAGGCGAGCTATCCACCCCTTTTTTATATACTTTCCTACTGGACCCGGAAGGAGTGCACGGGCCTTTCACAATCCAAATGGCCTATCAGTTTCCGGGCGCAGAATATCAGTCCGTCAACGACATCTCCCCCGATGGACACACATACGTTCGGGCAGATGGCAATCATGGACTGTATATTTATGACTTCGACCGATGCAGCGGCACCTTTAGTAATCTACAGGTATTGCCATTTGGGGACAATGCCTTTTTTGGCTTTGCCACGGTGTTTGCCCCTGACTCCAAACAGTTGTACCTTTCCTCTTGGGAGGTATTGACCGTACTGGACCTGACTGCCCAAGACATCAGTGCCAGTTTGGATACCCTGGCTTATTTCGACGGCAAGGCCTCGCCGCAGGAGCCTTTCCTGACCGGCTTCTGGACTCCTAACCTCGCCCCTGATGGGAAACTCTACTACGCCACCACCAACGGCACCCTCTCCATGCACGTCATCCACCACCCCGACCTGCCCGGGCAGGCGGCCGATGTGGAGCAGCACGGGCTAACCCTGCCCAAGGTCAACAGCGGCACCATGTGCCTCTTTCCCAACTACCGCCTCGGCGAGTGGGAAGGCTCGCCCTGCGATACCCTCCACGCCCAGC
>JAYUXG010000275.1:0-4326 GCA_043753125.1 Saprospirales bacterium
TGGACAACCGTGCCTGTTTCGGGCAGCAGCCGATAAAGCACCGCTGGGTTGCCGCCGTCGTTGTGGCTCCACCAGCGGTCTCCGGCCAAGTGGAGGCCACTGATTTCTTTCAGGTTGCTGGGAAGGGCGGCTTTTAGGAGGGGCGCATAGTTGGTCACCGCATATAAGCAACTGCCATCATTGGTCGTTGCGCCGGGGATGTAATTCTGGGCTTGTAGATCAGGACAGCCTGACTGGGCCGCTACTGAGAAGAAGTAGCCACAGTTAAAAACAAAGGTCAACCAAAAGAAATAGGGGTTGCGCATAGGGGAAGGCATGTGGGGCGAATATCGCTGCCTGCGCGGCACAGATGCATTGCCCGAAGGGAGAAGAAATAAAAATAAATATAAAAAAAGTAGGCTTAATTTCTTCTTAAGATTTTCAACAAATACTGTAAATATGGATAAAAGTTATAAAATTAATTATCTGATAATCAGTTTATTGTAGCAAAATTAGATTAAATACCTGCTTTATGCAGGCTCAACAAATGCCGTTTTCTGTCCTTGTGGGCCGACAGGCGGTGCCGCACTTTTGTATCATCAATCGCAGGTAAGGAAGTGACGAAAGAGAAAAAGTGCGTCTTGATACTACACATTGAAACTTTTCATGAGATTATATACGGGAAACCGGCGCGGTGCAAACGAGTACCGCGCTTTTTTTTTGCCTAAAAGCCAGGCCATTGTCGCGTATGCTGTTTTGCTAAGTACCTTGGAAAAGCATTCCTACAGAAATGCTGTTTTTCCAAGATTTGGCATTTTGGAAGTGAAAAACAGATGTTGAAAAGAATATTTGTAAAAAAATTGTCGTCTTTCTTTATATATTTTTCAACAAATGCCCATCATTGGGGCGCGAAAAATGCCCGAAAATTGCTAAAAACTACCTGGTTACGACCAAAAGCAGTCGTATTGTAGCGCAGAGGGAGAAAACCTTTTTCAACAAATGCGTTTTTTTGTCCTTGTTGGCCGGAGCAACCCGCTGCACTTTTGTATCATCAATAACGAACAACGACAGCGCAGCGAAAGAGACAGGGATTATTGATACCAAACATTGAAACTTTTCATGAGATTATATACGGGAAACCGGCGCGGTGCAAACGAGTACCGCGCTTTTTTTTTGCCCATTCGGCCAGCAACAAAATAATAGTTGTCTAAAACAGGCTTTCCGAAAACCAGCCGTACGCAAGAGATCGTAGGTACAAAAGTAGACCAGGGGAACGGCAGAATAAAAAGCAATGTATAAACGGTGCCTTTTTGAGAAGCAACGGCCCAAAATGCCCTCCATCAAAAGCCGTAGGGCGATGGAGATTCAAATTCGACCACTTTCATGAGATTATACCGGAACACTGTGGCGCAAAGGAGCACTGCGGTGTTCTGTCGTTTTACCGCCGGTTGCGCCGATAATCAGCAATGGCCCAGCGAATTTTATCATATCCAAATTGGTCGCTGAAATGTTCGGAAATCTCCTTGACCTGATACGGTTCCCGAAACAGCAGTAGTGCGCCCTGAATGAGATCGAGTTCTTCCGGCCCGATCCAGTCATATAAGTCGAGCATCTCGCCGCCTTCGTACATAGTGGCCAAATGGCTTTCCACCGTTATTGCGCTAATTTTCCGCTCTTCGGCGATCTGCGCCAGGCTACGCCCCTGTTGGTGCAAGTTCCAGGTTTGCAGGGCACTGCTGCCCACCACCCGTACGCCGTCGTTGGTCTTTTCCAGCATATATCGCCGGATCTCGGCGATAAACAAGTTGCCGTACAACTGTAGTTTTCGCTCGCCCACCCCGCTGACGTGCTGGAAATCGTAGTCGTTGAAGGGCCGCTTTTCAGCCATGTCGGTCAAAGTAGCATCGGTAAAAACGATGTAGGGCGGTACGCCCTGCTGCTGGGCCACCTGCCGCCGGAGGGCCACCAGGCGGTCGAACAGCTCCTCGCGCTGCACCTCGCCCTGTGGTTTGGCGCGCAACACGGGCAGACGCTCCTTGGTCTTCTTTTCCGGAACTTGCGGCATCACGAGTTTCACCTTTTTTTCCTCAAATAATACCGCCCGCCCGCCAGTAGTTACTTTGAGGCAGCTGCCGTCATCGTAGGCAATCTCAATCAGGCCAGTGTGCAGCATTTGCGACAGCAAATACAGCCAGTCGTCGAAACTATGTTCTTTGCCCGCCCCGTAGGTCTTGATCTGGTGGTAGCCCGCCTCCATGATTTCGCGACGCTGGCTGCCGCGCAAAATATCGACCAGCAGGTGCATCCCTACCCGCTCGCGCGTGCGCAGCAGGGCAGAAAGGGCTTTTTGCGCGGCCTCGGTGCCGTCGAATTGTTGCGGCGGGTTTTGGCACACGTCGCAATTGCCACAGGTGCCGTCGTAGGGTTCGCCAAAATAGTGGAGCACCGTCTTGCGGCGGCACACCGGGGCTTCCGCAAATTGGTACATCCGCTGTAGTTTGGCCAGTTTGAGTTCCTTTTGCTCCAAACTGCTCTCGCCCTGTTCGATCATGTCGCGGTAGGTCTGCACGTCGCTGTATGTGAAAAACAGCAGGGCCTCCGCCTTGGTACCGTCGCGCCCGGCGCGTCCGATTTCTTGATAATAACCTTCCAGGTTGCGCGGCAGATTGTAATGCACTACAAAACGGACGTTGCTCTTGTCGATGCCCATGCCGAAGGCGATGGTGGCGCAGATGATCGGTGTCCGGTCGTTGATGAAATCTTCTTGCACCTTGCTGCGCAACTGCGGCGGTACTTCCGCGTGGTAGTACGCGGCCTTGAAACCACGGGCGTTGAGCTTATCGGCCAAGATTTCGCAGGTCTTGCGCCCCAGGCAGTAGATGATGCCCGACTGTTTGGGGTGTTTTTTCAAAAAATCAACAATTTGTTCGAGACGCTGCTGTCCGGGACGCACTTGCAAAGTAATGTTGGGCCGGTCGAAGGAAGCGATAAATACTGCCGGATCGTGTAAGTGTAGCTGTTCGGCGATGTCTTTGCGGGTGAGTTTGTCCGCTGTGGCGGTGAGCGCAATGACCGGTACCTGTGGAAATTGCTCCTTCAAAAACTTCAATTGGGTGTATTCCGGGCGGAAATCGTGGCCCCAGGCCGAAATGCAGTGAGCTTCGTCCACGGCAAACAGTGAAATCTTCATCCGCCGCAGCAGAGGTTGGAAGCTCTGCGAAACAATCTTTTCCGGGCTGACGTACAGCAGTTTGATGCGCCCGGCCAAAACCTCGTCCTCCACGTGGCGCGTTTGCTGGCTGTCCAGGCTGCTATTCATGAAGGCCGCCGTTACGCCATTGGCCCGCAGGCCTTCTACCTGGTCTTTCATCAGCGCAATGAGCGGACTAATAACCACCGCCGTGCCGTCCAGCGTGAGGGCTGGCACCTGAAAACAAACGCTTTTGCCGCCCCCGGTGGGCATCAATACCAATGTGTCGCGCCGGTCATAGATGGCTTGGATAATATCGGCTTGCAAAGGCCGAAACGCATCGTAGCCGAAGACTTTTTTGAGGATAGCGGAGGCGTCGGTGAGGGACATGGCCGGATGGGTTTGGATTCGAGACCGGCAAATTTAACAAAATGTTGGAAAAAGGGGAAGATTTAAAAAATGGCTCGGTTATGCTGCAATTCTTTGCGCAGTTCCGGCTGTAACCGGTCCCCGGCTTGCACCAGCATATCCTCATCGCGGGGAAAGGGGAGGGGCTGATTACCGATACGGCGGCGGCTGTCTTCGGTGAGGGCACGGCGGTCGCCTTTGAAGGTGGAAGCATAGTTTTCAAACAACACTTCGGTGCCGAGGTCGCGCTGATGGAGCAGCGTCCGGCGATCCCCATCGTACACTTCCAAATTGCCACTTAGGCGGGCGGCTTTGCTCTGGAACACTTCCAGCACATCGGCGCGGAGGCGGATGTAGCGGGGCTTTTTCATATCATTACCCGCAGTGTCTTTACGCACGTTGCCTTTGGTGTCCAGCACATAATCGAACCCATCCTGGACTTCCTTCTCGTCGGTGTAGGCGCGTTCGTAGATTTTCTCCGGGCTGATGTCAATCTGACGTATTTTAAACACCACGTTGTAGTCGTACTGTACACCCGGCTGAGCCTCAAAGTAAAATGCTTTCCACTCACTATTGAGGTCGCTTTTGCCAAGGTGGAGCATACGCTCGGAAAAGGCACGGGGCAACAACTTGTTCGATTGGTTTTTTACCTCAAACAGTACGTAGGAAGTACCCAGATCGCGGGCGCGGGCCTTTAGTTCCGTCTTGTCCTTGTAAGTTTGGTAGTAGCGAACTTCCAAATCCCGCAA